>JAYVNW010000455.1:0-10233 GCA_043758225.1 Candidatus Kuenenia sp.
GCGGTCAGGCGGAAGCGTTGCTGACTTCGGGGGAAATCGTGCATATTTCAGCCAATGGAGAAGTCACTGCATCCGGATTCGCACCTGCAGGCTCATCGCGTCTGATGCTGCAACCTGATGGTTCAATGTTGGTACTTTCCAAACGCTCAAACGGTCAGACAAATCTGGTGTCGATTTCGCGAGATGGCACTTGCCCGAAAGAGTTTTCAACATTCGCCACTGTGCCCGAAGGAACGCAGGCTGTCGGTTTTGACAGTTTGGGAAATCTTTGCCTGGCTAATCCGGATTTGAGAGCCATCACGAAGGTGACAAGCCACTTCAGTATTCCGTGTCCGCATTGTGGTCGTTCGACGGAAATGATCTTTCGCAAAGATCCTGAACCTGCTGACGCGCTAGGAACTCGTCGGTTTTGAACTTCAAGTGTGCCTCACTTGAGTTGTTCCACAGTGGTCTCTAGCTGGCCTGGTGTTGATTTGAAATGCCGGGCTGCGTGAGTTGCAGTCGAACCAAAATCGAGGCTACGTCGCCTTGGGTGCTGAGGTGCTTTGCCTGAGGTTTATCGGATCGTTGAGGACTGTCCGGTTTGTTGTCGTGCCAATACGATTCACGTTGAGATTGATGACGAAGGAGACGCTCAAATCTGGTCGGAACCGGAACAGGACTACAACTGATTTCGCGAAAAAGGCGACGCAACATCGTGAGCGTCAGCACTACAGCAGCGTCTGAAGCCGCAGACATTCCAATCAGCAGGCACACTGGAATAAACCGAGACGCCAACCTTCGTCACTCTGCTGCGGGCGCTGTTGCGGCGGCCGCAGGGATGAGCTTGTCCAGAATTCCATTCACGAAGCTGCTGGAATTCTCTGTGCCAAATTCGCGAGCGATCTCGATGGATTCGTCGATGACAACTGCGGCTGGTGTGCCCATCTTTGTCATTTCATAAAGTCCCATTCGCAGGACGTTACGATCGGTCGGGGCCATTCGCTCCAATCGCCAATTGGTCGCGGTGCGGCAGATGATTTCATCCAGTTCATCGCGTGCTGCGACCACGCCCGAAATCAGAGACCATGTAAATTGTCGTAATGGCTCTTCAATGAACTGTCGGCGGAGTTCAATCTGTACACGGTCTTGATCAGCTTCCGGATTTTGGTCCAGGAGATAAAGCATTTGAAGAGCAAAACGACGAGCTTCAGAACGTCCAGCCATTATTTATTTTTATCAGGTAAGAGCGTGTTGAGACACAGAGGAGTGTTTGGTGGCGAACGACTGCGCGTCAGCCCTCCGAAAGATTTGGACTAGATTTTCTTCAGCAGATTGATCATTTCAATTGCGGCCAACGTCGCTTCGTGACCTTTGTTGCCGACCTTGCCACCAGCACGGTCCAGGGCCTGGTCCATCGATTCGCACGTGATAACACCAAAGGTGACTGGAATCCCGGTTTCACGCGTGATGCTCATGATGCCCGAGGCGACTTGACTGTTGATATATTCGTGATGAGTGGTTGAGCCCTGAATGACGGCCCCCAGGCAAATTACGGCAGAAAACCTGCCGGATTTTGCGAGTTTTGATGCTGCGAGCGGGATCTCAAATGAACCGGGAACCCAGGCGACAGTGACTTTGTCCGCATTGCCTCCATGGCGAACAACCGTATCAATCGCTCCTTCGAGCAATCGTTTTGTGATGAGATCGTTGAATCGTGAGACCACGATCGCAAATGTGGAGTCTGCAGCGCTGAGTTGTCCGTGAAGTTCAGTCGGCATAGTGAGTTTGTCAGGAAGTGAGTGTTGGTGATCAGTACGACCCAGGAAGGCTGTACTACACAATAGTTTATCCCAAATTCATTGAAAGCAAGAATTCTTCGTTTGACTTCGTACGTTTCAGGCGATTAGAAAGCAATTCAATTGCTTCCACTGGAGACATGTCATTCAGCACACGTCGAAGCGTCCAGACAAGTTTCAACTCTTCTTCGTTGAGCAGCAATTCTTCGCGGCGAGTTCCCGAGCGATTGACGTCGATCGCCGGCCAGATGCGTTTTTCAACCATGCGACGATCCAGGTGCAACTCGGTATTACCGGTGCCCTTGAATTCTTCAAAGATCACTTCGTCCATGCGACTTCCGGTATCCACAAGCGCGGTGGCAATGATTGTCAGACTGCCGCCTTCCTCGACACAACGGGCCGCTCCGAAGAATCTTTTTGGATGCTGCAAAGCGTTCGCATCGACACCACCTGAGAGCGTCTTCCCAGAATTCGGGACTTCTGTATTCCACGCTCGTGCAAGGCGAGTGATACTGTCCAGAAAAATGATGACGTCATGGCCATATTCCACCATGCGTTTTGCCTTTTCAATGACCATTTCGGCAACCTGAATATGCCGAGATGTTGGTTCGTCGAACGTGCTGCTGACGACTTCGCAATTGACGCCTTTCAGCTTACGTTCCATGTCCGTAACTTCTTCCGGACGTTCGTCGATTAACAGCACAATGACGTACGCATCCGGATGATTCTGCTGAGTCGCCTTGGCCAACTGTTGAAGCAAAACTGTTTTGCCTGCACGTGGTGGTGACACGATTAGGCCGCGTTGGCCCATGCCGATCGGAGCAATCAAATCTACGATGCGGGTACTGAGAAATTCGGCATTGTCTGCCAGTCGCAGGCGTCGCTCAGGATGAAGCGGTGTCAGATCGTCAAAGAATACTTTGTTGGTAAGTTCATTCGGATCTTCACCATTGATCGCTTCGACGCGCAGCAATGCGAAGTAGCGCTCGTTTTCTTTTGGAGGACGAATTTGTCCTGCCACCGTGGCTCCAGTGCGAAGTCCAAAGCGACGAATCTGGCTGGGGCTGACATAGATATCATCCGGACACGGCAGATAGTGGTAGTCCGGACTGCGGAGAAAGCCGAATCCATCCGGCAATATTTCCAGCGTGCCTTCGCCGAACATCAAGCCATTAATTCGAGTCCGTTCTTTGAGGATCTTGAAAATCAGATCCTGCTTTTTCATTCCATGATATTCTGTGAGCTGTTCCTGCTCAGCGATGGCAATCAGTTCTTTCATCGACATCCGCTGGAGTTCAGCGATGTTGATCTCAGTGCCCTCAGGTGGTGCAAATGTGTCAGCGACTGGCTTCTCCAAATCGCCAGGTTCATGGCGGGCTTCAGATCTGCGAACAAGACGTGGTGATCCACCAGGGCGAGGATCGTCAGGGCGTGTGCTTCGTGTAGTCATGGCCGCGTCGGGCCTCCGGGACAGGGAAGATATTGGAAGGGATACAAGAAAAATTTAGACAGGTTTTGAGAGGGCTTAGTAAATCCAATGAAAACGTTTGTCATAGTGTCAGCCGTAGGCGCTAGCCCCTGGGCTTTGACTCTCACAAAGTGGCGTGGTCTTGATGCGGATTGGTTCCCGTTCTTGTGCGATGTTTGATTTGTTGAATGATCTCGGTCATCTGTTGAACTGCCGTTTCCAGCGAGCCGGAGTTATCGATAATGAACTCAGCCGCTTGACGTTTCCTTAACAAACTCCACTGCGATGCCTCGCGACGTTGTAGTTCCTCGATCGACCACCCTCGATTCACGGCAACTCGTCGTTGCCTTTTCTCCAGAGGTGTATCAATAAAGACGACAGTGTTACATTCGGCCGCCCAGCCAGCTTCCAGCAGCAGAGCAGCATCCAGAATGATGGCGTCCGCGGCCTGCGGTGCCTGATTAATTGAAGATTGGATTTCAGTTCGAATCGCCGGATGAAGTATTTCATTCAGCCGACTGAGGTTTTGCATTTGTTCGTCGGAGTCACCGAAAACTTTTTCCGCTAATCGTTTTCTTTCCACCTTCCCTGCTGCAGTAATAATCTCGTCACCGAATGCATCACGCAGGCGGTTGCGAATTAAATTTGTTTGCAATAGATCATGGCCAATACGATCGGCATCAATGACGAACAATTGAAGCCCCGCTACATTCCGCACGACAGTACTTTTGCCCGCGCCGACGCCGCCGACAATACCTACGACCGGTATACGAACCTGCTCAAGTGGAACTGTTTCAGAAGAAGACAACGGAGGAATCGATGAGAAGACAAGACTCGCTGGGCGAGCTATTTCAGATGGGAATCGTTCAGCCGGATGTGTGACGTTCCGTGGCTCTGCACAAACCGGTTCGGGACTTTCCGAATGCTGTGTTCGCGGAGCTGGCCGCGCCTATGCATCTCGGCTGATTGAAGCAAAACCGGCACCCCTTTCTCCGGTGAGACCGCTTTCGCAATGCTATGTTGCTCCATCGGGTGTACGAAGTCAAATGATTGACTACCGTCTGAACACCTTTTTCATGACTTCTGTTCGCGGGAAATCTGTTCCGGGATTTGCGGTTTTTGTACCGACAGACTGGCTGCAAAGTCGGTCCCCTGCGAGCATTCACACCATCAATATTTGCCACTTACTGCTCAAATCAAAGCCGGGATGCTTCAATCATGACCAGCGAATTGCTGACATTAATCGACCAGGCCGCAAATGACAGGCTCTTGACGGCGGATTCACCAGCGAATCTTCGATCCTGGCTCACGCGAGAATGCTTCGCCCAGTATCGCAGCCGAATTGCCGATCTGATCAAGGCCGGAGATTGGCGGAAACTCGATGCTATGTTTTGGACAGCAATTCCGTTTGGCACTGGCGGTCGACGTGGCCCGATGGGTGACATGGGGCCGGCGACGATCAACGATCGCACCATCGCAGAATCAGCCCACGGAATGGCCGTTTATCTGCGTTCAACAGGTGATACCACCGGTGGCTCGGCAGTGATCGCACACGACACCCGGAACAACTCAGCCCACTTTGCACGCATTACGGCGTGTGTCTTCGCGGCCCATGGACTGAAAGTGTTTCTCTTCGATGGTCATCGTTCGACGCCCGAACTGTCGTACGCGGTACGAAAGCTGGAATGCAACGTTGGCGTCGTGATTTCTGCATCTCACAATCCTCCTGCCGACAATGGATTCAAAGCCTATTGGAATAACGGGGCTCAGGTCATTCCGCCGCACGACAAAGGAATCGTAAAAGAAGTCGAAAGAGCTGACGTTATTCCTTTGGTTGATTTTGCCGGCGCGGTAGCAGATCGGCGGATTCAAATTATTGGTTCGGACATTGACCAGGACTATGTTGCTGAAGTTGTCAAACTCTCAGAGACCAAAGGACGTGCGATCAACGCCGTCTACACGCCACTGCACGGTGTGGGTGAAACGAACGTCTTCGCAGTCATCAAAGCGGCGGGGTTCCACAATGTCTCAATCTTTGAACCGCAACGTACGGCGGATGGCAATTTCCCAAACGTACCAAATCATTTTCCAAACCCCGAAAACCTGGACGTGTTCGATCCTGCAATGGATTGGATCAAAGCAACGAGCAATCCTGCGGAACTGATTCTTGCTTCGGATCCGGATGCCGATCGACTCGGTGTGATGGTGCGAAATTCAGCAGGCGGTTTCACGGCACTCACCGGAAATCAGGTTGGAGCTTTGATTACTGATTTTCTGTTTCGAAATCGAAAAGCTACGGGACGATTCTCTCCACAGGACTATGTTGTAGAAACGCTCGTGACGACGCCGCTGACCAGAGCTGTCGCGGAGCAACATGGAGCCCGCTGCTTCTCTGAATTGCTTGTCGGTTTCAAGTACATCGCTCAAACCATGGAAGAACAAGGCACTGAATATTTCGTATTCGGGACGGAAGAGTCTATTGGCTTCCTTGCCGGTTCATACTGTCGTGACAAGGACGCAAGTGTTGCCGCGCTGTACATCCTGGAACTGGCTGATGAGTTGAAATCAGATGGCAAGTCTTTGCTGACTCAGCTGGATCAGCTTTACAAAGACTGCGGCTACCACTGCGAAAGTCAGAAATCGATCTACTGCGAAGGCCCAGCCGGAAAAGCAAAGATCGACGGCCTGATGCAGACTCTGCGAGAAAATCCGCCAGGTCAGTTTGGATCAGTTCAATTTACAGAAGCATCCGACTATAAAACGGGACGTCGCGTCGCGATTCCGTCCGGCTTGTCGTTACCGGAGATTACTCATCCACGCGGGGACCTGCTGGTTTACAAGTCAGATCCATCACAATCAGTGCGAATTCAAATCGCCGGTCGCCCATCTGGCACCGAACCAAAAATCAAGTTCTATCTCTTCTGCCAGTCCGACATCCTTCACGATGATCTCGAAGCCGCGCGAGCGGTTGGTGACAAGGCGATGAAAGATGTCCAGCACGCTTTGGGCGATTGGGCTCAACAACAGCTGAAGGGTTAACTGCGCTAACCGTAGGACGGGACTCCAGTCCAGTCCTGATTTCTTGATTGCCTCGGGAGAGGGTCTGGAGCCTGATGCTAACAGTTGCTTCACCTCAATCTGCGTAGAGTTCGTCAAAACGTCGTTTGAGTTCCGACGGACTGATGTCTTCCAGATGAGTCGCGATGGACCAGACGTGGCCCCACTGATCTGTCACGGAACCGCTGCGGTCGCCATAGAACTGGTCACACATTGGTCGAAGTTCAGTCGCACCGGCGCTGATTGCATCGCTGAAAGTGTCGTCGGAATTTTCCACATAGATCAAAAGGCTGACGGTGGTACCTCCGCGTGACTGAGGTCCAAGAAAATCCATCTCCGGATGTTCGTCAGCCACCATAATGATGGAATCGCCTATGCGGATTTCTGCGTGATTGATGCGACCATCCGGTGCTGTCAGTCGCACAATTTCTTCCGCCCCGAAAACTCGCACATAAAATGAGATTGCCTCGCTGGCACCTTTAATCAACAAATACGGCGTAACACTATTCATTCCTCGGGGAATGGATTTCACTTTTTGGATCATGGCAGAATTCTCGGTAGTTGTAGAATCAAGAGTAGATCCTTCATAATCTACATAGATTAAGGAGGAATTGAATACAACCACCGTCAGATTGTCAAAACAGCACAAGCCAACCGCCAACATTGCTTTGAATGGATCGCATTAAACGTGGCTCGCAAATCCGGAAAGAAAATCAAGAAACCGCATCGGCATCGCTTCTTACCACCGCCACGCTCAGTTTCTAAAGACGGGCAGTCCGTCAGTGAAATCGTCCCAATGCGAGAAACGGTGCAACTGTTGATGAGCAACCTGCCGGGATTTGTAGGATTTTTACTCAGCCTGCTGCAATTGCTCGGACATGCGACGTGGATCATGCTCATCTGGTATTTTGCGAGCACGGGCCAGGCAAAGACTCTGAACTCGGATTCTTTTGAATCATGGCTAATCGTCGGAATTCTCGGTGTCAGTCTCCTGCTGACCGCTGTCGCGTTGTTCGTGTGTTTGTTTTACGGTTTACGGCGTGAACCACGCTCGCTGGCTTTAATTGGTTTTTTATTGTCGTTCTTTGTGGGCGTACTCGCCACGGCATGCGTTTTTATGCAGGCGATCCGCGCAATGTCGCTGGCGAATGCGTAGACAGATTTTTTGAAACCGCCTGCCTGGCCGACAGCTTCGCCAAAAAATGAAAGTGCATAATGTCGACTGACCGACGACTCGAAATCAACTCTGCAGGTGAAGCAACAGGAACCGTGGATGTTATCGGCATTGCAGGGATTGGATTCGCTCTGATCGCAGCTGGACTTTATGCACTGCTGTTCTTCATGTTGCACAAACTGCCATCGTCACGAAACGAACTGGAACAGCTCAGCACGAATGCGCCAGCTTTGACTCGACTATTGGTTGTCGCGGCCAGTGCAGCGTTATTAAATGTTGTCGCTTTAATCCTTTGCCTGACCGGATTTCTGGCACCCCGGCGGCCTCGCACATTGTCGGCGATCGGAGCGACATTGACGACACTCATGCTGATTGCCGTCTTCTCTGTTGTCATCGTCAGTCTGGTCGTTTCACCAGCACCGTAGTCGACATCGCAAATTTTTTGTGAGCCGATCTCGCAAGCGTTGGACTTTTCGCAGTAAAAATCATATTCCTGCCGAAGCCCGAGGCTGCGGCTCTCACAACGACCAGCGTATTCATGAGATTTACTAAGGGACTGGCGCTGTTCAACTAAGCCTGCTTTATTGTCGCAGCGGCCATTGACACAAAAGTTCTGCGATGGCCTCGATTCGCGACATCGTTGAAGGGTGAATCAACGCCTGATTGATTTCGATTTCGATGCCGGCGTAAGTACCCTCGCAACTCTCGGACGCCGCGAGATGGCGGCGCAGCCACGTTGTAAATCCATCTGCGATGCCTTTGTAAGGTTGATTGCTGTGAAATGTATGCTCCGGACATTGTTGTCGCAGCTCGGCTTTCCACGTGGTGCAGAATGACCGTTCGTTTAAGCGTCGCGGATCGTACAGTAAGCCGATGCGAGTGCGACGCAGTTTGCCGTCCCAGACAGGTGTAAATGAATGAATGGACAGATGAATCACGCGGTGACCTGCGTTGACAAGCTCTTCCATATGAGCCGTCACTTCGTCGCGATACGGCTGCCAGTACTTATCGACAATCTGTTTTCGCTGCCCTGCCGGCAACGAGGCGGTGTAGTTGGAGAACAATGAACTGTGCCCAAGCGAACGATTGAGTTCCACCAGCAACCGCGATGTTGTCGATGAAAACAGGTTTGCTCCCAGTCTTGCGGCCATCGCCTTAGCCACAGCCAGCGCGCCGGGGTCCCAGCCACGATGTGATTTCAGAACTTCTTCGGCTCCGGAAAACAGAGAACGGTAGACCGCTGGAATCTTGTTTCCGCCGTGTTCGCACGTTATTACGATCACGGTCTTGCCTTGGACATTGCGCACATTCCGAGGCGACCTCGCGGGACCTGTGCTCATGGCAAATACATCTCACCAGCCTGGAGTCGCTCGCACAGATCTGCGTAGGTTCTTCGCTGTTGGCTGCGATCTGTGGTTGAGTCAGAAAGACCTCCAACCATACGTCTGGAAAGTGGCCCCAGCGACAGAATGACTTCCAGTGCATGGTCGCTGGAAGGATTCAGCGCTGGTGCTGTCTGTCGCATCAGATGTCGCCACAACTGCTTCACGGTGCATTGAGCGCCGTTGTATCCGAACAGCTTCAAATATTCGGTATCGTCGATTGAGGCTTCATCAGCGTCGCGAATGGATGCGGACAGGATTTTAAAAAGCGGTTCGACGTCCAGCGACTGTTGGGAAGCAATCGTGCTCCATTGCTCATTGCATAATGCCTTAAGCACAGCAACGGTGGCCTGCAGGACGGCAAGGTCGGCAGCAGGACATTCCTGAATATCAATGACACGAATCTCGATTGATCCGCGATCGAACCGAGCAATCGCACCGCGAGAATTCAGGAATTCGTCCTGCAGCACACAGTCGGGATCAAACGGCGCGATATCGTTGTACATGCGTTGAAAAATCCTGCAGCGATAATCTTCTTCAGTGAAGACAGGTTCGGGAATCACTCGACCCGCCAAAGAGGGAATACGAGCGGAGTTGCCCTGATAAACATCCAGTCGACTGTCCATCAGTCCGGTGAGCCGCCCATCTTTCACGGGAGAACTTGCTGCCAAACCGGGGAGTATCGGCAGCAGCAATCGCACAGCTGCGTGCAGTCGTCCGAATTGCTCGTCGCCATTGAATGGCAAATTGAGATGCACGCTTTGCAGATTGGCCCAACCATGTCCGCGGCAGTCGAAGATGCGGTTGTACGCTTCGTAGACACTGCTGTGTTCATGTGGCCACAGCTGCATTTCGCGATACGGATCCATCCACGGATGCATGGCCGACGGCATCAGTTGACCTGCAGGATTCAATCTTGCCAACTGTGCATTGATGCGTGAAACGTGTTGCTGAAAATCGTCCGCGAGCAACGTCAAGTCTGCTTCCGGAGCTGTTGTTTTGAGTTCAATAACATGCAGAGCCAGTTCGTTCGACCAGGATATTTTTCCAAGGTCGATCTCCGATTGAATTGAGCCGCTTTCGCCTTCGATGAGTTTGTCGGTGACCGGCAACACGTCAAGCGAATCTATTGCGACGATCATGTATTCCAGTTCGACGCCGAATGCTTCGAACAGGTTCAACCGGGATTTCGGCAACTCAGTAATCTCCTGAACGTGATCAGTCGGCATCGTAGCGAGCCCTTTTCTGCTCCATGCGTCGCACAAACACTTCGATCACTCGGCGATACAATTCGTCTTTCAGGACGGCATCTTCGTATCCCGAATTAATGTTCGGATTGTCATTCACTTCGATGACAACAAAACGCCCGTTGGA
>JAYVNW010000456.1:0-8148 GCA_043758225.1 Candidatus Kuenenia sp.
GTCTCCATTCTCCTGAAACTCATACAACTCCCATTGATAGGTGCTGACATTCGTGCCGCTCCAGTTGAACGTGACATCCTTCATGCCAGTCAGAGTATCAAACAGTCGCCCCCCAGCCACATTGCCTGTCAGACTGACGGTTGCTGGAGGAACTCTGGTCAGAACGACACTGAAGGTACGATCAGCCGTTTCGTTTTCATCATCTGTCGCTCGAACAGTGATCGTGTAAGTTATTCCCCCGGCAGCAGTCGCCGGGATCTCAACGTACACAAGACCTGACTCCGTGACAATGGTCGCATTTTCCGATACTACCGAGTAGCTGATGTTCCCGGATCCAATCGAATCCTGATCATGGGCCAATATCTGGATCTTTACCGCTTCGCCGTCGCAAGCAGTCCGTGAAAAGGTGTTGCCTACGGCTGGAGCCGCTGGCGGGGTTGGTGGTGAGTCAAACACAGGCGGTGCGGAGCAACAAACTGCACTGGAAATTGCGGTTGCGATGTCGTCACCGTTGCTGCCAGCGCCGGTCCAGGTTGCTGTCACAACGATGCGGTAGTACCCGTACGCCAAGCCAGAAAACGACGTAGATGTCGAACTGCCAAAATTCGATGTGGAAACCGTCGACCACGGTCCACTCAACTGATTCGCCATCTCCAACTGTACAGAATAGCTCGTCGGCGATTTCGTAGCAGACCAGTTGGCATTCAAGGTTCCTGAAGTGCCCTTTGTAACGGATGCTGTGGCAGAATTCGCAACGTTTGTGATTGTAACCGTCGCGTCACTCTCCACGAGAACCGGCCCTGATGCCCCATTGAGGACTTCCAGATCAAAGCTTCGTTTCTTGTCGGAATCTCCTTCGAAGTCAAGGGTCCCGGTAAATCGCAGTTGGTATGTACTGATATTGCCAACGGTTGAAATGAAGGATAGTGAAAACCCATTTTTGTCAGCGGCAGGCGCGATTGGCGGGTCATCATCCGATGTTAAGACCAGCACCAGCGACGTTACATTGTAGCCCTTGCCGTCAAGCTGAACCGTTGCCACAACCTGATTCGAATACGTTCCCTCAGCAAGGCTTGCCGATACGCTGCTGATCGTGGGGGGAGTCTGGGGCGCATCGTCGTCCACAATCGTCACAGTTGCCGAACCGGGCGTGCCAATAATATAGTCGCCCGGCACCAGCGTCAGGACTGCTGTTTCACTAGATTCAGGGATCGCGTCATCGTCAACACGTAGCAATACTGTCAATGACGCTTGTCCTATTGGGATAATATATGGCCCGTTAGAATGAAGTACCTCGTTTGTAAACCTATAGTCAGTGCCCGGTGTTGCTGTTCCCGATGTTGAAACGGAAACGTACACGGATGTGGCAAGATCTGCGGCAGACCCGGTTCTGGAGAAAGTTACGACACTGAAATCAGAAGTTCCTTCGATGATCGATGCAGGACTTGCGCTGATTGACACTGTATCGTGAGCAACTGTCTGCTTTCAAGCCATTCCGCTCCGCTCACGAGATGCCTCCGCAAGCGATTAGCACGTCGCGAGGTGCGGGAGGGGGACCGAACTTCGCTCGAAAACAACCGTGCTACAAAGACACCGATCCCACCAGTCGCCATGTCAATAATCCACTATGATACTTATGATGCAGATCCGGGGAAGCCATCTTCAAAGCGCTGAAGTTCTTGGTGCAACTCAGACTCGTCGGCATGACTGTTACAACCCGAATGCCGCACCGCAAGGCACATGGCATAGGGACATACCTACCTATCTGGAAATATTTTCCCGACGCGAGTCCATTTTTGCCTGTCAAGTAGAGTGAGCCGCAAAGCGCTGGCTGCGGGTGAATGTGAGAATAAATGCACAGAAAAGAGCAGGTTAACACTCGCGACTGGCACCCTGCGGCCCCTGCGGCTCACGAGTGGCGAAGCCCGCCAAACGCGGCTCGTGGCTTTCATCACTCAGAGAGTAATGGCGACTATGGTTGGTGCCGATCGGTTTTCAAATTCATCAGTGTGCCGCAAAAGAACAATGCTATTTGGCAGCACCAAATTCAAATAATCAAACAAGTTGATTGACTCACTGCAACCTGCCGTGACTCATGCCGCGCGGGATTGTATTTCATTCGTCTGAGGTAAGTCTCGCGAATGCGGTCTGTATCCCGGATCAGAGCTGCGATCAATCTCGCGCGACGCGGTCGCATCACCGCGTAGAATTCGTTCTGCGAGGAATTCCAAACGAGCCATCTCATCGCTTACAAATTCGGCGCACGTGATCATCTCTTCACGAGGCAAGTCGATGGGAACTGTCATGGGCGTGCCAGCAATCAGGATGACTTGGGAAAATGGTTTGGGGATTGCCATGTCTGTCCAGGAACCTGGTACAGACCATTGTCGGCTACAGACCAGAGCTGTCGGAACGATTGGCCGTCCGGATCGCGACGAAATAAAGACGATGCCTGCTTTCATTTTACGCCTTGGGCCGCGAGGACCGTCAGGAGTCATTGCCAAATGGAGATCGGGGCGGCTGAGAATTTCGCTGACGGCTTCCGCACCACCGCGACTTGTGCTGCCCCTGACCGGTTGAATGCCTGCAATCAAAACTGAATCCGCAAGGTAGCCGCCATCGCGATGCTGACTAATCAGTCCGGCCAGATTCCAGGTTCGAAGTGAAAACACGGCCATTACAATTTGGTCGTGCCACATTGAAAATGTGAATCTTTGCTGGCCGACTGCGCGCGAATATGGAGTTGCGTCTTCAACAACCTTAAAATGCTGCACTCGAAGTGTCAGGAACAATAGCCTTAGACCAAACGTTGCAAGATACGAAAGGACTGTATTAAGCCAGCGAGAGCGAATCTTCATCAGCTTCCATGCCCTGAACGAAAGCGGCCTGCCAATGGTACTGGCGAAGGCGGAGTTGAAAGAAGTTGACAGGAGTTGTCAACTTTTACCGGTCTATTTTATAGGATTGTCGGAATTCTGTTGAGGCCAGATGCTGCAATGGAACAGAACATTTTCCAGCGTTCGAATTTGATACAGCAACCTGTCGCGAAATACAACGCGGGACGATGGGTATACATTTTGTCCAGCGGTTTTTTCGATTTTTTCCGGATTAATGAAAGAGACCTTGGCAAACGTAAGTTTTCGGCTACGATTGTGGGTTCCCTGAAGTTTTGCTCAGTTGTTTTTGTCCAAATGCGCTAACCTCAGGCACCTGTGAGAGATTCTGGCACACTCTTTGCCTCACGTAATAGCGTGCCGGTTTAGAAGACAGTCCGGTTGCACGCTCAATCAACTCGGGTTCATTCGCTTCAGGCAGTTGACGCTTTCTGAAGCGGTTTCCATCCTGGTCCGGGGGTTCCGGATAATGCTCGCTTGGTTCATACGGAGATGATCAGTCTGTTCTCCTGTTCTTTTTATTGGCGAGCGTAGATTTCTAACGGCTTCAACTGCGAAAGTGGTTGAAGCCGTTTCCTTTTGATGCTCCCGCCCGAATTCCAGCTGGATGGCAACGTCTACGTCAAAAGTGGCAGTATCTCCAGGTATTTCTTTCGCCTTGATGGAAGTTTGTACGGCTGCATTGTCGGAAATCTTGCTCAACGTTAAGCGAATTGCCGCACATGTTTGGAAGTCCAGCCACTGACTGGGTAGACTGCCGTCCATTAAAATTTGATGTCGCGACGCTTGGACAGCATTTCCGTCGTGCTTTGCGAGCGACGGCATCCCACCTGCCTTCAGTTTATCTTTGCCTCGGGGAATCATAATTCATGACAACTCAATCACGACGCGGTTTCCTGAAACAAGCTAGTCTCGCAGGATTGGCGACTGCTGCGGTGCCCTATTGGTTTGCACCATCATCGTTTGCGGCCGCATTTCGCAGCCCTAATGACCGACCTATCCTCGGATGCATCGGCACAGGAGATCGCTGGAACGCTGTTGGCCTTAATGCTATGCACTTCTCAGATTGTGCGGCCGTCTGCGATGTAGATAAGGCACATGTTGAAAAGGGAAAAGCGAAGGCTCTTGAAATGCAGAGCAAACCCGGGGCTGAACGTACGGTTGATATGTACGAAGACTATCGAAAAATCCTTGACCGGCCGGATATCGATGTCGTCACAATTGTGACCCCTGATCACTGGCATGCAAAAATTGCCATCGAAGCGATGAAAGCCGGCAAAGACGTTTACTGCGAAAAACCGCTGACGCTCACAATCGACGAAGGCAAGCAAATTCGCAAAGTGCTGGACGAAACCGGGCGTGTATTCCAGGTGGGAACACAGCAGCGCAGTGAAATGGACCTGAAGTTTCTGCACGCGGTCGCACTGGTTCGTGAAGGTCGCATTGGTGAACTTAAGACCGTGACTGTCGCCATCGGTGGAGCACCATCCAGCGGATCGATTCCGGTTGTTGAGGTTCCAGCGGGCCTTAACTGGGACATGTGGCTCGGGCAGGCTCCAATGACCGAGTATCGCTTCAAAGACACCGATGGCAAATATGGCAACTCGCGCTGTCATTATGAATTCCGGTGGTGGTATGAATATTCCGGCGGCAAGATGACCGACTGGGGTGCACATCACGTGGACATCGCGGCCTGGGCGTTTAATCTCGAAAACACCGGACCTGTCAAGGTTGAGCCGGTCATGGCGAAGCATCCCGTTCCTTTTGAAAACGGCATGCCGACGGACCCAACGCAGTACAACGCTGCGACGGATTTCCACGTCACCGCAACATTCAGGAATAATGCTGTGCTGCATATCCGCAATGATGCTAAAGATCTGGGATTTGACAACGGCCTGATGCTGGAAGGAACTGACGGTCGCATTTTTGTAAACCGTGGCAAGCTGACCGGTGCCGCAGTTGACAGCATGAAAGACAACCCGCTCAAGGAAGAAACGCTGAAGTCTCTGTACAAAGGTAAACAGCCGGGCGATCACATGAAGAATTTCTTCGAGTGTATTGTTGACCGGACACAGCCGATCAGCGACGTTCACAGTCATCATCGCGCGATGACAGTTTGCCATCTGGCAAATATCGCCATTCGACTCGATCGCACGCTGAACTGGGATCCAGAAACAGAACAGATTGTTGGTGATGCCGATGCCGCAAAATGGCAGTCTCGCGAACAGCGCAAAGGTTACGAAATTCAGGCTTAGTTGTTTGGCTTTTCCGAAGCAACTTGTTGTTCACAAGTGTGTCGGTTCCTTCGAAGCACGGCGAGTTTATTCAAACCAGCCGTGACTTCATTTTGGCTCGGAGATGTTCATGGGTGAAAGTACAGTCGATCAGGATGGAACTCCTGGACTGTCGAGCTTCGTCGATGTATTCGATCGCAGCGACCTCTTTGATTGGATCGACAATCAGGCTGTTGTCAATCTGTCGTCTCTGGGGCAAAAAACAGGTTTTTCGAATGTCGAGTCTGTGCAGAAATCGACAGGTATCTCCCTGCGCCGCTTGCTAAAACCTGGTGCGACATCAGTTGATCTTGCAAACGCAGTGTTTGAAAAGTTGTGCCACGAATCTGGTTATGCTCCGTCAGATTTTTCCGTCGTGATGCTTTGCCATTCAGGTGTTGATGACGACCAGGCAGATCAGCTTGCAGCTGCAATTGCCTGCGACAACGAACTGTCACTGCAATCTGTTCTTGCATTCAATTTTGGATGCAGCGGTTTTCTGAAACTGTTGCAGGAAGCAACTTTGCTGCTGGCAGATCGTCGAAGCGTCAAACGCATTGCGTTGCTGAATGTTGAAACGCCAGAGACATGGCATGATGGTTCTGACAGATTGTTTTGTGGAATTGTGTCAGCCGGGGCCACCGGAGTCGTCCTTGAACGCAACTTTGGGCTTCCGGTTTCGGTGATTCGTGCAGACGATTTTGCCATTCCATCATCATTGCGACCAAATCCAGAACCGCTGTTTCGTAAGGAAACGGGCTCCGTCTATTCATTTCGCGGCGAAGTCGTCAATCGTACTGTCATGCGAATGAATGCCGAGACGGTGTTTCTCAACGGTATCGAATTGATGCTCAATAACCTTCGTTCAGCAGTGGCTTCGGTAGACCTACGGGCTGATCAACGTGTGATCGTCATCCCACATCAGCCAAGTGGAAAACTGTTGAGGGCTCTAATTGCCGCTGCAAAGCTGGAGTATCCGGACTTCGAGTTCCTGAACAACCTGAACGAATTTGGGAATACGATTTCTGCTGCTGTACCAACCATCATGGCCCGACTACCGCAAGTACTGGCTCAAAATGGTCGCAGGCCAATCCGTGAGGGCGATCTGATTATTCTCCTCGCTGCAGGTATCTGTATGCACGAAATTGCCGACCACATGTCGGCAGGTCATGCATGTATCGAATGGGTATCAGGCGAGGTCCCTGCGACTCGCGTGGAATCTGGCGCGATGGCTGGTTAGCGATTTCAAAGCAGCGAAAGGGTTCCACATGCGTTTCGTTCACTCGTTGCTGCTGGCAGTTCTTTTTTCATTGAATCTGTCCAATGCGTGCAGCGCAGATGATGCAACGAATCCCGCGCATCGAATTTCAAAGGATATTTTGTACCGTAGCGACGATGGTATGCTCACGGATTCCATGAAGACACGATGTCGATTGGACATCATGTCTCCGTCAGAAGGATCAGGACATTCCGTAGTTGTCTGGTTCCACGGTGGAGGACTGACCGGCGGGACGCGGTCGTTTCCATCAGAACTGAATCGTAAAGATCTGGTTGTTGTGACTGTCGAGTATCGATTGAATCCCGACGTCAAAGCACCGGCCTGCATTGAAGATGCAGCAGTCAGTGTGGCGTGGATTTTTCAGCATATCGCAGAATACGGTGGAGCGCCAGACAAGATCGTCGTCAGTGGACATTCGGCTGGGGGGTATCTTGCCAGCATGATCGGCCTCGATAAAAGCTACCTGGCGGCACACAAAATTGATGCAGATCGCATCGCAGGACTCGCGCCGTTCAGCGGACAAATGATCACGCACTTTACAATCCGCAAGGAACAGGGCATCGAAGGCACACAACCTGTCATCGACAAATATGCTCCGCTGTATCATGTGCGAAAAGACGCTCCGCCAATCCTGTTAATCACTGGTGATCGTGAGCTGGAAATGCTCGGCCGCTACGAAGAAAATGCCTACATGTGGCGCATGCTGAAAATCGTCGAGCATCCCGACGTGACGCTGCATGAACTGGATGGTTTCGATCACGGTGGAATGGCAGGTCCGGCGTTTCCACTGCTGATAAAGTTTGTGGATCGAGTCACAAAGAAGTCACCATAGAAGGCGAATCACTTCAGATGGCAGATTTTGCTGGTGTCCCTGACGATGTTCGCGCAAAGCTGGCGGAGTACAGGACGATCACATGTCTGCCGGTACAGTGGGGCGATCAGGACGCATTCGGCCACGTCAATAATGTCGTTTATTTTCGCTGGTTCGAATCCGCGCGAATTGATTTACTTAACGCGTGTCCCTCGCAGGTCTCTATGAGCGGTTCCGCCCTTGGCCCGATTCTGGCGTCAATCAAGTGCGATTATAAACGCCAGTTGCGGTTTCCAGACACAGTCTACGTGGGTTCGAAAATCTCGCGAGTCGGTCGTTCCAGTGCCGACATCAGCCATGCCATTGTCAGCCGCGAACAGGGCGCAATCGTCGCTGGCGGTGTCTCGGTGATTGTCGTCTTTGATTACACCACCCAACGCGTGACACGAATTCCAGATGATCTGCGGCTGCAGTTTGAAGCGGCGAAAGGCTGTTGAAACGACCGTGCTCCAGGCAAGTTGTTCTTCCGAAACATGATTGCTTCGCGAGTGCGGCGAACACCGCACTACGAATACAGCGGAGTGATTACTTGCCCTGCGTTGATTCGATGAGGGCGACCGATTCGGTCAGTCACAATGCTCTCCGGATCGATTCCGAGTGCTGTAAAGATCGTCGCACCAAGGTCCGCCGGATACCACCCGCGAGTTGCCGGGTAAGCGGCCTGAGCGTCACTGGCTCCGATCACCTGACCTCCACGAACTCCAGCGCCTGCGAAGACGGCCGAGAAAACTCCGGACCAGTGATCCCGTCCGGCACCAGGATTGATCTGCGGCGTACGACCGAACTCACCTACAGCGACTACGAGTGTCGTGTCGAGCAATCCGCGTTCAT
>JAYVNW010000457.1:0-2750 GCA_043758225.1 Candidatus Kuenenia sp.
AGAAATATTGCCTGCGACCATCTGGTTCAACAGTTCCGATGCACTTTCTTTCCTCATCAGCAAGAGGTCCAGTGCCGATGATCGCGATTGAGGCTTCAACTGATCCCAGTGTGAAAGCACAATGCGGGAGAGTTCTGCTCGACCACTGCGGCGAGCAGCATCGATTGCGGCTTGCTGGCATGATGTCGATTCGCCCGGTTGCAGCAATGTTTCCAGTGCAGTGGTGAGTGCCTGTGGCGGAAGGTGCGACATCAGCCCCATTGCGGAAATACGATCCACATCGCTGTGTTTGGAATCGACAGCAGTTTCGGCAGCCTGTTGCACAACCTTTGCGGTCGCATTTAAGGATTCCTTGAGTGATTCCGGCGGTGCTTGCAGTAATGCGGCGAGGCTTTTGGGAATCTCTGGGTTCTGACAACGCGGCAAGCCGTCTGCCAGCCCGCTCACAAGTGCGGTCTGCCACCACAGACCAGATTGTTTGCTGACGCCAATCAGTCCGGCAACCTTCTGAAGTTGCTTAATCTCACCAAAAGCTGCGACATTTAGAGCAAGGCTCTTCAAAAACTCGGCTCGGCTGCCGGCGTCAGAGATTTCATCGCTATGCTGTACGATGGCGAACCCCGTCGGCGGATCGACGGGACTACGGTACACGGCATCAGAAATTCCCTCGCTGTGATGCACGACGATTTCAGCAATGTCGGCGGCGAAATTCGGAGCGGCGATCAGTAATGCACGCTGCAGCCACAGGTCGTCGAGACAGCCGGGGACTGCCTTCAGAATTGCTGTTTTGGCTTCGAGGGTTGTTGTATCAAGAGACAGAATTGCCTGCAGGCGGACTTCGCCATCAGGATCATTGCATAACATCGCCGCCACTTGTTGTAGTTCCGGATGTCCAGCAATGTGTGCAGGAATCAGCTTGGCTGTATCTCGGCGAACCGCTGCAGTGATGTCCTGCGATGCTGCAACAAGATCGACAGATGTCAGCAGTTTCAGGCCATCCAAAGTCCACAGTGCATGGAGTCGAGCGAAGCCGTTCGAAGTGCCGTCATTTATGATTCGTCTGAGGGCCGGTTCAGCGTCAACTCGATGTTGCTCCAGGATCAAGCGTTGCCCGAGCATACGGCACCAACCGTTATTGTCCCGCAGCAACTTCACCAGATCTTCAGTTGATTTTTGTGGTGGAAATGTTCTGGCTGAAGTTGGTGAATCGGGAATAACACGCCAGATCCGACCACGGTCTTCGCCCGCTCGCCAATCCATCTTTGCGGCGACATCATCAGGGACAAACTTTGGATGTTCGACCCACAGCCGGTACATGTCCGCGACGTACAAGGCTCCGTCCGGCCCGGTTGCCAGACTCGCAGGTCGGAACCACGTGTCGGACGAAGCCAGAAAATCGGCCTTTTCTCGAGCCCTTCGTGCGGTCACGGTGCTTCCTTGTGGCTCAATCACCGATCGAGTGATCAAGTGCCCCACAGGCTCGCAGACAAACACGCTGCGATCGGATTCATCGCCGAAAAGCCTTCCACGATACGCTGTCACTCCGCAAGCTGAAGTGTGAGTCCCGGCATGAGACAGCCAATTACTTTTCATCGTCACCAATGAAAACACCTGCGTCGTTTCACCCGCTGGGCCTACGTCCGTATGTCCTACGGAAATTCCGGCAAAGGGATTGCGATGGACTTGTGCAAGCGAAAGCACATCCGTCATGATCGGGTTGCGATTGGAACTAAAGAACCGATGCCCAAAGTTGTCGATCGTATTCCCAAACTGCCCCGCGCCGGAGATGGCTTCGAACTGCATCGTCTCTGGTTGAAATCGAAAATCAACACGCGGAATTTCGACCGGCTCCTTTGTTTCAAATCCCGGTCGCTGACAACGAACCTTGCCGTTTCCATATGTCAGATAGATCCAGTTGTCGAATCCCAATCGCGGACAACCAATCTGCATTTGCGGATGAGCGGGTGTAAATCCGTCGAACCAAACTTCACGTTGATCTGCTGCGTTGTCGCCATCGGTGTCGGCAAGGTACACAATCTCTGTTTCCGTGCATGCCAGGATTCCCTCGCGAAATGCCATCAAGCTGTGGCAGAATTTCAGATGCTTTGCAAAGACCGTGCGTTCGTCCATTTTTCCGTCGTGGTCTGTGTCTTCGAGCAGCACAATTTGCGACAACGGTGGCGCTGTCGGATCCGTCGGTCCGACCGGGTAGTCGGAGTATTCAACAACAAACATCCTTCCCACGTGATCAAAATCAATGGCGACCGGATCTTTGATCAGCGGTTCGGCAGCGACAAGTTCAATCCGATAGCCAGGTTCAATCTGGAAGCAGGCGGCCGACTCCTCGGGAGATTTCGGGGGCTCAGTAGGCTGATCGATCCAATGTCGGCCTCCCTGTTGGCGTTCGATCGATTGCACGAGTTCTGCAGGTGGCTGTGGCATGGCGATGCACACAAAAATCAGGGCAGTCAGCAACATCAGTGAACTCCGTAGGTATAGCTCTGAAACGGCTCCGGCACCGTTTTATTCCGCGTGGAATCATAGTTATCTGGCGGTGCGTGCGAAAGTTGCTATCGACATTCCCCGGTCGATAGTGAGGTCGCCATGCTGATACCGAATGTGGTGGACGAGACAGTCGGGTCTGGAATTAAGAGCCAATTCGAGCATCATGGCGCTTGAATCGAATGGACTCGGTTGACAGAATTCCAGTCCCTGCTGAGTGCCTTTCTTGTCGAGTTACGGTATTCTAG
>JAYVNW010000458.1:0-3688 GCA_043758225.1 Candidatus Kuenenia sp.
AGCGCGCCGAAGCTAATCGACGCACCTTGATTCGACGACTGACTTTTGACCTCATCGGTCTGCCACCCAACTACGACGACGTCACGGCGCTTGTGGCAGACAACGCTCCTGATGCATACGAAAAACTTGTCGAACGATTGCTTGCTTCACCGCGCTACGGCGAACGCCAAGCTCGACTTTGGCTAGATGTTGTGCGTTACGCCGATACGCACGGCTACGAACGTGACGAATTCCGTCCGCTGGCATGGCAGTATCGAGACTACGTCATTCGCTCGTTCAATCACGACAAACCGTTCGATCAATTCGTTCGCGAGCAGCTTGCAGGGGACGAACTTGTGGATGGTGTTCCGAAGACACGCGAAGACGCCGACATGCTGATTGCCACCGGTTATCTGCGTCTTGGCCAATGGGATAGCACTGCTTCAATCTTTCAGGAAGAACCGCGATTGCGTGCCGAGATGATGGCAGATCTGACCAACACAACGGCGTCCGCATTTTTAGGTCTGACGATGTCGTGCTGTCAGTGTCATGACCACAAATACGATCCGCTTTCACAGGCTGACCATTATCGATTTCGAGCCTTTTTCGCCGGCGTCACACCGCAGGATGACATGGCAATTTCCGTTGCCGATGAACAGGCCGAGATTGACAAGCACAACACAGAACTCGACAAAGAAATCGCACGACTGAAGACCGAGCAAGCGACGCTCGATGAGACTTGCAAAGTGCGCCACGACGAACTCCATTCGCTTCTTGCCAAAGTAGAATCGCAGAAACGTGAACCACGCCGTGCAATGGGAGCGACGGATTCTGGGTCGACGGCTCCTGCAACGCATGTCTTCAATCAGGGCGATTTTTCATCGCTGCGCGAAGACGTTCAGCCTGGGTTTGTCGCAATCTTCACGCCAGAACGAGCTGCGATTGAGCCGCCTCGAGATAACACGACAGGCCGTCGCCTCGCGCTGGCGAACTGGATTGTTTCGCCGGAAAATCCATGGACCGCGCGAGTGATTGTGAATCGAATCTGGCAGCAGCATTTTGGAACTGGAATTGTGGCAACGCCGAACGATTTTGGTTTCAGTGGCGCGAGACCGACGCATCCAGAGTTGCTCGATTGGCTGGCTGTGGAATTCATGAATCGCGGCTGGTCGATCAAAGAATTGCATCGGATGATTGTGCTGTCGGCGGCTTATCGGCAAGGCAGTGGGGCAGACTTCCAGCCTGCCTTGCCTGACGAAAGAGAGAGCCCGACGCACGGCAGGCAAGATGCCCGCCCCACAGCTGTCGCGCAATCCGTCAGACGGCTCGATGCAGAAACGCTCCGGGACAGTCTGCTCGCCGCATCTGGACTTCTCAAACCCTACGACACTGGAAAACCGATTTGGCCAACTGTGCCCGATGAATTATTGGTTGCACAGCCGGCAATTCTGGAAGCGATCGAAGGCAAAGACGGTGGACGAATGCAGGGCTGGTACGCCGACTCCGTCGAAGATACAGACGTCCGCAGTGTGTTCCTTGTTCGCAAGCGATGTCTGCCAATTCCTTTTCTGCAGGCATTTGATCTTCCCGACACGACAGTCTCGTGCGCTCGGCGAGACTCCACGGTTGTCTCGCCGCAGGCGCTCATGCTGCTGAATAGCCCGGAAGGTGTGCGCTATGCCCAAGCGCTGGCGGATCTTTTGTGGACGGATGAGCGACAGAGTTGCGAAGTTCTCGCATCTACAGGGGAACTTGTTGATTCGCTCTTCCGCCGTACGTTGTCGCGGAGTGCGTCTGATAAGGAACGAACTCTTGCGATTGAATTTCTGAAACGGCATCGCGATCATCATGCGATGAACGCAGACAAGGATGCCGGGAAGCTTGCGTTTATGGATCTGTGTCGTGCAGTATTGAACCTCAATGAATTTGTTTACATCGATTGACATCTATGATTTCACAATCACGACGAGATTTTCTGACTCACACCGGTGCCGGTTTTGCCAGCATCGCGCTAAGTGCGATGCTCGCTGCAGAGCTTCGCACGGAGAGTTCAGCGGGGCCCGTCATCGATGGCATGCAACCGCTTGCGGAACGATTAACGCACTTCGCTCCAAAGGCCAAACAGGTCATTTTCCTGTTTCAATATGGCGGACCAGCGACGTTTGATCTGTTGGACTACAAGCCGGACTTGCTCAGACTCAACGGCCAGCCCGTGCCGGCATCTTTCAAAGTAAATCCCGACAAAGTTGGCGGTGTCTTCAATCACTGCAAAGACGAGTTGATGGCCGGACCGTGGAGGTGGGCTCAACATGGTCAAAATGGGCAATGGGTTTCTGAGTTACTGCCGCACACCGCCAAACATATCGATGAGTTGTGCCAGGTTCGGTCGATGTTCAGCGATAGTTCAAACCACGCGCCAGCAACGTACCTGATGAACACAGGAGCAATTCTGAGCGGCAAACCATGCCTGGGATCGTGGGCAACCTATGGGCTCGGTTCGATCAATCAGAATCTGCCGGGATATGTATTGCTGTACAAAGTTGGTGGACTTGGTGGCTCAGCCAACTGGAGCAATGCCTTTCTTCCCGCCGCATTTCAGGGAACACAATTTCGGCACGAAGGATCGCCCGTACTGAATTTGCAACCTCCAAATGAACTCGCCGATGTGCAACGGTCAACGCTGGATTTCGCTCAAGCCCTGAACCGCCGCCACGCGGCACAACGGCCGGGAGTTCTTGATCTTGACGGCCGCATCGCATCGTACGAACTGGCGTATCGCATGCAATCTGCGGCGCTCGACATTGGCGAACTTTCACTGGAGACACACGAAACTCAGGATGCCTACGGACTGCATGACGAAAATAAAGACAAGGCATTGTTTGGTCGAATGTGTCTGCTGTCGCGGCGACTGGTGGAAAAGGGAGTTCGCTTTGTGCAGCTCTACAATGCGGTCGATAAACTTGGCTGGGACGGCCATGACAACAACACGGACTACAACACTCGCAACGCCGCTCAGACCGACCAGCCGATCGCTGCGTTGCTGGCCGATCTGAAGAAACGCGGAATGCTGGATTCAACTCTTGTCATCTGGGCAGGCGAATTTGGTCGCACGCCGATGATGCAGGGCAACAATGGACGCAATCACAATCCGTATGGCTTCACAATCTGGATGGCCGGTGGTGGCGTGAAAGCAGGCAGCGTTATCGGCTCGACAGACGACATCGGCCTGCGTGCCGCCGAGCAACCTCAACCCGTGAAAAACCTGCACGCGACGATTCTCACGGCACTCGGCTTAAATCCCGATGATCTGTTCTTCGAACACGCCGGTCGTCAGGAACGGCTGACCGGTGTGGCTCAAAGCTGGAAGACGATTCCGGGTGTGTTGAGTTGAAGCTTCGTGCCGTCGGAAATGAGCCATTTCCCCTCAATGTGGTTGAGGATTTCGTAGGTGATTTTCAACAAAGAACCATAGACACGATTGTGTTCCTTTTGGGATGAACGTAACCAGTCGTGGTCCAAGATGCAGAAGACTGTGTCTTGTTCAGGCCAGGCTGGGCCGACACAGCCTCTGCCGGGGTCGTGAGGCCCCGGACTGATTTCTTAAACGATGCTGAAGGCCTGAAAGCCCGACACATAAACACGAGGGTTCAGTGTGAGTACACATCAGCAACTGCTCGATCACATCGTCTTCAGTACCAAGAACCGCCAA
>JAYVNW010000459.1:0-7377 GCA_043758225.1 Candidatus Kuenenia sp.
CACGATTTTATATTAAATCTCGCCGACGGCTATGATTCGACCGTTGGTGAACGAGGCCAGTTGCTGTCTGGTGGGGAACGTCAACGAATCAGCATTGCCCGCGCGTTATTGGTGAATCCGCGTATTCTGATTCTGGATGAGGCCACTTCATCCGTTGACAATGAAACGGAACGTGACATCCAGCTGGCTTTGGATAACCTGATCAAGGGCCGCACGACAATTGCGATCGCTCACCGCCTGACGACACTGCAGCAGGCTGATCGGTTGCTCGTACTGGATCATGGTCAGATCGTGGAAGAGGGAACTCACGAAAGCCTGTTGGCCTTGAATGGCGTTTATCGTCGCCTGTACGAAGCGCAATTCAGGCCTGATGCCGTGGTCGCTTCGCCGCCTGCAGCAGAGTGGACAGATTCAAACGATGCGAAGGGCTCGGCACTGGTTCGCTAAGGCTCAGTGCTAAAATTCGCAGGACGGGCTGCCAGCCTGTTCGTTTGCAGAAAACAGGCTGGAAGCCTGTCCTTCAACTATATTCGGCAGGAAGTCGCTGAGCACGATCACATTCGTGCCCGAATCGCATCCAGCGCTTGTGTGGCGTTGTGACGCGCGTGGCCTTCTTTAGCTAGCTTTTCCAGTGTCTCGATACTCTTTTTTGTTCCGACTTTCCTCAGCACTTCAATCAACTCGTTCCGAGCAAAAATGTCAGTCACAGATTCAATCTGTTTTAAGATGGGATCTTCAACTGCTGGCCCGATACTGATCAACGCATTCTTCACATCAGTGCGAATGAAACTGTCACTAATGAGAGAAATCAGCGTTGGATAGTCCTCCGTCGTGCCGACTTTTGCGATCGTCTGAAACGCGCGTTTTCTGGCTTCAATCATCAAGCCGTCTTTGTCTTCGAGAATTTTCCGAAGTTCGGGCAGAAGTTCGGCCGTCGCGTACATGCAGAAGACTTCCGTCGCTGACTTCTTGACAAACCCGTTGCTGTTGGACATGTGATTCTTCATCACTCTGATCACTTCGTCCCGCCTCGAATCCACGACTGCAAGTTGTGCAAGTCTGTTCAGAGGCGTTGCAGCCCCCGAGCCGCCTTCCTGAGCTTTGATCTGAGCCAGCACTTCGTCCACGAGCGCCGGATTTGGTGTCGACTTTTCTTCTTCCTGCTTTTTGCGATCCGCCTCCGCTTGATCTCTCTCACGCTGGATATCCTCAGCGCTTCGAAGAGCGTAGGTGATTTTCACAGGAACATCGACGGAATTTCCGCCGTCTTTCTGTTGAATTCGAGTATTGAATTCCATGCTGCTCGGCATGCCGCGTTCAATGTCGAACACGACCGTCCCGCTGCCTCGAATGTTCATGTACATCTCACCGTTGGATCTAATGGCGGTGAATTCGTATGACTTCGCAAGTGAGATCTTATTGTTGAGTGTGTTTTCGACGCGATACGTTGTCTTTTCTGTCGCTGGAATCGTTTCGACCACTTCGTCTTCACGGTCTCGACCAAAAGGATCGGGAAATCCAGGAGGGCCACCGAAACCGCGTCGTCCTCCGAATGCACCTGCAAACGGACTGCTGTCATCACGTTTAATCCGCTGCAGATTTGTTTCCGATTCTGTATGCCATTCAGTTTCTGAATGGGCGTCGAGTGGCTCAAGAAAGAAGATACCAACCGGTCCGAGAACTGCCGGCAACTGTTCCTTGCCATTGAACTCTAAAACCTCCCCTAAACTGCTCACAACCAATTTGCCTTGATCCGACGTATGCGACGGAAACGAAGGCATTGGTGGCATCGCAAAGCCGCGACCCATCCGGCGGCCGCTCATCTGTTGAGACTCAGAGAATGTCGCCGTATAGCTGATGTTGTGCAGGCGTCCTCCACTGTTTCCCCAAACCCGAATGTAAGCAACTGCCGGCGTGACGCGCCGAGCGACCTCGGTACCAGCCAGTTCCTGGCCTTTCGGCGCGACGGGAAACTGCATGTTCATAGTCGCTGCAAGTGTGCGCAGGTCATTAATGGGCGATGCAAAACCGACGGATGTCACGGATGAACCCGAGAGTTTTGAACTTGCCACACCGATTACCTGGCCAGCCGAATTCACAACGGGACCTCCACTGTTACCGGGATTGATCGATGCATCAATCTGAATTCGCTTTCCGCGGTGTTTGTCCTGAATAATGCCAGCGACGGTACCAGTCGTCACTTTCACGTCGGTTCCCAGAACGTCCGACAGCGGATAACCGATTGCTCGTACGGATTCCGCAAGCTGCACTGATTCCGAATCGCCAAACGGCAAAGCATTCAGCCCATTGGCATTGATGCGGATAATCGCCACGTCGGCCTTGGCATCCACCGCGATGACTGTGGCCGGATAACTCTCGCCTCCCAGATTCACTTCCATTCGCCTCGCACCTTCGACCACGTGGGCACACGTAGCAAGGATTCCATTAGGAGCGACCACAAATCCTGTCCCGGAGCCTTCTTCATCATCTACAATTTTATTGGCACTTCCCTCGACACGATAAGAACAAACTCCCGAAGTCTTTGACGATCCATCGCCGTCTCCCTGCTGAATCGTAAACTGATAGATGAATTCCGAACCCGGCTTCCATTCGTAACGCAACTTTCGTGAATTGGCCGCTATGACTGTGACCGGAGCGTTGGCTGCCGCCGATCCATTGCCGCCGTTTGGTGTTGGCCCAGGCGTTAGGGTTGCAGGAGGAACGACCGGCGGCGCGGTGAACGCGCCAGAATTGACGACCGGCGCCGTGCCAGCAGCGGTGACAATCGGCGGAGTATTCTGCGTTGCTTCGACTGGATTCGAGCCCGATTCGATGGGCGGATTCTGAGTCACAGTATTCAGATCGGTCACTGGTCGCGTCTTCCAGTAGATCAGTCCTCCGATGAGTAGCAGCAATAGTCCGCCGCCGCCGATGATACCAATCAGGAGGCCGTTCTTTTGCAAAAACGTCTGTTTTGGCCTTCGAGATGCGGCGGGAGCGGTATTGCCGTAGTTGTCATAGGAGTCGGATCCTTCTGAGTTCCATTCGTCGTCCTGATTTTTCGTGGGCGTTCGCGAACCAGCGGATCTTCCGCGTTCAGGCCGAGCTGGTGCCGACGAACGTGGTGGTGCTGGTTTTGAGACAGGTGCTGGCGCGGGAGCAGGACGAGTGGCGCGCGGGGCGGCAGGTGCCGCAGGTCGCGCAGGAGCGGATGGTGTTTTGGCTTGCGGTGGATCGGGCCTTGATGCTGGGCGTTGCGGTGGATCGGGCCTTGATGCTGGGCGTTGCGGTGCCGGTGCCTGGACTGCTGGTCGTTGCGGAGGCCGAACTGGTTCCGGCGGATCGATGGCGAGCTGTTCGCCGCAGCGTGGACAGGCAAGCGTGATGACCGTTTGAGATTCTTTCACTCGGAGCCTGGTTAGACATCCGGGACATTCGACAATCTGATGGCTCATCAAGCAATCTCCCGCTCAGCATGCACGTCGCAGGACCGATGACCCTACGCAAGTGCGATTATGGTGGACAGAAAAGCAAATTCTGCCAACCTGACCCGAAGATTGCCAGCGAAAATCCGCAGAAAACCACGAGTCGGCGTGCCGCAAAACGAGGGGGAACTGGCTCGGTTTGACGCGTGACGAAGCTACGACAGGATTGGCAGCAACAATCCGACGCCGTGCTGACGTTCGCGGGTTGCGATTGAACCCATCAGTGTCGTGCTGGTGCAATCATGGATTTCAATCTCGGCAGTTGTGCCAACCAGGCGCGGATTGCCATCGAATACCACAATGCGATCACATTCCGATCGTCCCGTGAGCTGCATTGCCAGGCGAGCAGCTTCCGGTGATGCATGTTGAATCGTCTGCGGTTCTTCGTCGTGGTCATGATCATGATCGTGGGAATGATCATGCGTGTGCTCAGTCATAATTGGCAGAAGTCCGCCATGATCTATTGGTTGACCTTCGCGAGCTGCTCGTTTGGCAGCTGATTTGCTTGGACCTTCCACCAGCACGGAAACGCGACGTCCGATAAATTCGGCGTTGTCTTCTTCGCTGATGCGATTCTGCAGATCCAGCATCTCATTGTTGCGCCGACGTTTGAAGTCATCCGGGATGTCATCTTCATACATCTCAAAGGCCTTCGTGCCTTCGCGTTTGCTGTATTTAAAGATGAAGCTGTTCTTGAATCGAAATTCCTCAACCGTCGCCATGCTCTTTTGGAACGCTTCTTCGGTCTCACCACAGAAGCCAACAATGAAGTCGCTCGACACAGCACAACCTGGAATCTGTTCCCGGATGCGGTACATCATGTCACGGTACTCTTCGACCGTGTAACCGCGTTTCATGCGTTTAAGCACTTCATTGCAGCCGTGCTGCAACGGCACGTGCAGATATTTCATGACCTTCGGAAGGTCGCGAACGGCCTGCAATAAGTCGTCGGTCATGTCGCGAGGGAAATTTGTGATGAAGCGAATGCGTTCGATGCCGTTCACTTCGTGCAGTTGCTCCAACAGATCTGACATGCGAATAAGTCGTCCGTCTTCGGTGTATTTATAGCTGTTGACGGTCTGGCCGAGCAGAGTGATTTCTTTCACGCCCTGATCTGCGAGAACACGGGTCTCTTTCAGAATATGAGCTGGCGGACGGCTTTGTTCCGGACCACGCGTGGCGGGCACAACGCAGTAAGTACAGAACTTGTCGCAGCCGATCATGATGCGAACAAACGCCTGAAACGGCGTCGGACGCATTTCAGGATCCCGCAATGGATCGTAGCTTTGAAAGCTGTCAGAGACTTCAGAACGTGACCCGTCGCGGCGGCCGAGGCTAACGGCTTTCGTATGAACGCGAATTTCCGATTCTCGTGCCTCGCGAATCATGCGCGGGATTTCGGCAAGTTGCCCTGTTCCGACGACGATGTCCACGTATGGGGCTTTTTGAAAGATCAGGTCCTGATCCTTCTGAGCCATACAGCCCATGACGCCGATCACTTTTTGCGGTCGATTGCGTTTGCTGAATTTCAACCGACCGAGCGCGCTGTAGATCTTGTGCTCTGCATGTTCGCGAACACTGCAGGTATTGAAGAGAACAGTATCGGCGTCCTTTGGATTGTCCGTGAGTTGGTAGCCATCCTTGCGTAAGGCGGCGACGACCAGTTCGCTGTCCAGCATATTCATCTGGCAGCCGACCGTTTCGATATACACGCGACCGTTGTGGGATGGTTCGGAAGTCATGGGCGACCGGAAATTCTTGTGTGATAACGTAGGACGGGACTCCAGTCCCGTCATGATTTGATTGTGTCAGGACCGGTCTGGAGACACGTCCTACGATCAATTGCTATCCCTGAACCCGTTCATGATACTGCCCTGATTCCGTATCGATCTTCACCTTGTCGCCTTCTTTGATAAAGGCGGGAACCTGGATTTCGGCACCAGTTTCGACTGTTGCCGGCTTTGTCACGTTATTGTTGGCCGTGTTTCCGCGAGCTGCCGGTTCTGTATATGTGACCGTCAGAATCACATGCTGCGGTGGAGTCATGGAGATGAGTCGATCATTCCAGAACAGCAATCCTACAGTCGCGCCTTCCAACAGCCATCGCATTTCATCTTGAACAACGGCGGCAGGCAGACTGTGCTGTTCGAACGTGGCGTTGTCCATAAAGACGTAGTTATCGCCGTCACGATACGAATAAACACCTTCGTTACGATGCACGTCAGCGGATTCTAATGAGTCACCGCTGCGATAGGTTTTTTCGTACAGTGACCCTCTCACCAGGTTACGCAGTTTCGTACGATAGAGAGCTTGACCTTTGCCCGGCTTCACGAAAAAGCATTCCAGCATTTCGTATGGCTCGCCATCGATCTCAACCTTAACTCCCTTTTTGAATTCGCCAGCCTGAATGCTACCCATTGAAGTTGCTTCTTGAAGTCTGTTATTTTGTCTGAAATTCGTTCGGTCGGATATCAACCGCCGGTGTTCCGCCACACACTGTGGCCAAAAGAACGCCAAAACAGGGCCAAACCTTAGCAAATTCTGCACTCAGAGTGAATCCAGATGTCATCCGTTCCTGACGCCTTCCTCGCAAATAGCGATGTTTCCGGCATCGCCAACGCTACAAAGTCGTCTCGCTGGCAGCGAGAAATGGCCGCCGCAGTACGTTCGGTTGATGTATTGCTCAAGCGTATCGATTTGAATCCTGACGATGCGGAGGTTCGCCGGCTGCTGATTTTTGCAGGAATTGAGGCTGCTCATCCAGACACGCTGCGCCGGTTTCCGGTTCTTGTCCCAGAAAATTTTCTGGCTCGCATGACGCCGGGCGACCCACACGATCCACTGCTTCGCCAAGTGCTGCCGATGGCGGTCGAAAGTGTTTTGGTGGATGGTTTTGTTGCCGACGCTGTGGGTGATTTGAACGCTCGACGAACGCCGGGCGTGCTGCAGAAGTACGCTGGCAGAGTCCTCCTGATCGCGACCAGTGCTTGCGCGATTCATTGTCGATACTGTTTTCGGCGCGACTATCCCTATGCGGAGGAACCTAGGCGATTACAGGACTGGCAACCGGCATTGGATGAAATCGCATCAGATACATCAATCACCGAAGTCATCTTCAGTGGTGGTGATCCATTAATGCTGAATGACGCTCGTTTGCAGGATTTGTGTTTAGCCATTGATCAGATTTCGCATGTCGAACGGATTCGATTCCATACGCGACTTCCAATCGTACTACCCTCGCGGGTCACGCCGGAGTTACTTGGGTTATTGACTGGTTTGCGAGCTCAGCCAATCATGGTCGTGCATGCGAATCACGGCAATGAGCTTGTCGGCGATTGCGTTGATGCACTTCACATGCTGGTGCGATCAGGCGTTCCTGTTTTGAATCAGGCTGTGCTGCTGGCGGGGATCAATGATCATCTCGACGCACTGGAAACACTGTGTCGGCGATTGATCAACATTGGAGTGATGCCGTATTATCTGCATCAGCTTGATCGCGTCGCGGGCACAGCGCATTTCGAAGCGGATCACGAGCATGGCCGGTTACTAATACAGCAACTCGCTACCCGATTGCCGGGTTACGCTGTTCCCAGGTTCGTGCAGGAAATCGCAGGCGAAGCAAACAAGACGGCGCTGTGATAAATTAATATGGTCTCGGACGCACGCTGCCCTGAACGCGGCCTGGCAGGCCCATGATTCGCAGGAATCCTTCCGCATCCGTTTGATCGTACGAACCGCCAGCTTCCATGCTCGCGATATCTGCCTTGTACAAACTGTACGGCGACTTGCGGCTGCTTACGCGAACATTGCCCTTGTACAAGGTTAGTTTAACTTCCCCGGTGACGGGTTTCTGTGTCTCGCGAATGAAGGCCATCAATGCGTCCATTTTCGC
>JAYVNW010000460.1:0-7276 GCA_043758225.1 Candidatus Kuenenia sp.
TCACCGCGAGGTCCGTATCAGGGACTGCTGGACATTTCGCATATCGCCAGATTTGACAAGTTGCCAATGCGGATGCATCTTGAGCCGCATCTGATCGCACCACCTGACAGCAAAAGACTCGATGATCGATATGTGCCGTTGTTCGAACGGACCTTGCGAGATGTCGCCGACGATGAATTGCTGGAAACGGCCGCACTTAGCCTTGCGCGTGTTGCGGAAGGAAAGATGCAGAACATTGAAACAGCTGCCGACATTCTATTGAAACATTTGGAGTCCCATAAAAATCGAAGGGTACGATTTGCCTGTGCTAGAGCCCTGGCGAATGCGGAGTACACGTCTTCGGCCGCCGCCATGCTCGCACTTGATCCGGAGACTGATGACGCAGAACGACTTTGGATTGATCCTGCGCTCGCTCGTTGGAAATATGCCCCAGCCGCTGAGGTCTGGAGAAAACGACTGATAGATGATTCACTCACCGCTGTCGCCGTTTCGCTGGCGTGTGAAGGACTAGTGGCACTGAGTGATTCGCAGGCGTCGGAGCCACTTCAAACCGTTCTGAATAATCGTCGGCTGATCTATGAAAAACGCTTCGCCGCTGCCAAGGCTTTATGTGCCATTGCACCGGAAACTGCATTTTTGGCATCTGCAGAATCCATCACGGGCAATGTTTCAGAGCGAATCCTTGCGGTTCAACTTCTCTCCAGTCAGCGTTCACAATCGCTGGCCAGATTGCTCACGCTTTGTGCTGATAACTCGGATGGAGTTGCTGCCGCCGCGTGGCAGGCGATGTTCCGTCTTAATCCCGACGGATTACTTCCTGCAGTTAACTCCGGTCGCAGTCATCGCGACGCTCTCATTCGGATGACGACTGCTCGAGTGATGCGGCAATTCCCAACGCCGGAACGAGCGTTGTGGTTACACGAACAACTCAGCGACAAGCATCTGGAAGTTCGAAATGTTGCTCGTGAAATGTCGGTGTTGGTTGCTCAGGAACAGACGACGTTGCGTGATTCCATCGTGGCGATGGCAGCTGATCTTATAGCCGCAGATCCTGACAACTGGCAGGGCATTGAACAATCTCTGTTGCTGCTGGGGCAGCTTCGCGGAGAACAATTTTCCGAACGCTGCATTCCACTTCTCGAACATCCGCGCAATGAGGTTTTGGTGACTGCTGGATGGCTTCTGCACTTGTTTCCCGACGCCACGGTTGAGCCAGCAGTCAGACAACATCTGACGCGAAACGACGGGATGTTGAAAGCTCCGGAGACGGCACCCGCAGGTGCGTATCTCGGTCATCAATCGGCGTACCTGATTCAATACGCAGGTTTGATGCGACTGAAAGATCTGCAACCATTCCTGGAGCCTAACTTCAAAAAGAGCGAACCAGGCGGTAACGAAAAACGATCCGCAGCAATGTGGGCGATGGGGCTGATGAATGAGAATGACCCAGTCCCTGAACTCACAAAATCATTTCTCGACCGTCTGGCCGATCGCGGTGGCATGATGCCGGAGCAAATGCCAATCCGACGCATGTCCGCTGTTTCGCTTGGAATTTTGCGAGCAAAATCTGCGGCTCCTGGATTGGTCGAAGCATACAAACTCGATCCCGTTGAAGCCGTTATTCCAGATAGCGCACAGTGGTCGCTTGGCATGATTGGTGAACCGATGCTGGAACCTACCATGGGAATTTCGAATCTGATCGGTGGCTGGAAATTGAATCCAATTGGCGATTGATATCAGCCGGTTTTATTCAATGTTGCTAAGATCAATGAGTTCTCCACCGTTGATCGAGAGTATTCCCTGAATTGCTGCAGGAATAATTTTCCTTGGAAAAAATCTCGCTGAACCGTCGCACATGCATGCAGCGAAACCGTCCGAATTCTGATTGATAATAGAAAGCAGACGATCTGCTTCATTGATGGTTAGATCTTCGGGCTTTGTCCAGATTACAGATTCGTCTGAACTGGCTTCGATAATCATCAACGTGTTGCTGGTACCGTCTGTGATCTCCTGAATTCGGACGCCCGGACCAACTCGACCAAAGGTGCTGTTGAATGTCAACGGAGCGACGAACCGAGTCTTACTATGTTCCAGTTTCTCGCCAGGCAACGAGGTAGATTTCAATACAGCAGGGATTTTCGAAACAAGTTTGATGTTGTGTTCGCTGTCCCACGGCTCGTCCAGATGGAACTCGTTATACAACTTCGCCTGATCAAGATACGGTAGAATCATGACTCGCCAGCTCAACAGACGTTTGCCCTTTGCGTCCGTTAGTGCCTGGGGAGGAAAATGGCCGTAGACGTCGTGAAAGTTATGCATGGCAAGTGCAATTTGTTTCAGGGAGTTCATTGCGTTGGGGCGACTTTGCCCCGTTGTAGTTTCCTGAACCGCCGCGATCACAGCCATCGCCTGATTCAGAGATTTAATAGTCAAAACCGCGCTGGCGCGGTCTGTTGCGAACTGAACGTCTGCTGAAGTATCTGGAATTTTTTCCTGTGTCCAACTGTTAACGAATTGAGTGAACCTCTGTGCGACTTCAGCAGATTTTGTAGTGACTCTGATGGTCGCGTTCGAAGGCGGCAATTGTCCTGAAATTGTGATGGACTGAAGATTCACCAACAATTCGGAAGCTTTTGCGGCTCGATCAGTGTCACCGTCGGCGAGTTGAGGGAGCAAGCCCGCCACTGGCAAAACGGCAGCGATGGGTGTCAACAGCACAAAGCCATGCGGATCATTGACGCGATTGACAGTTTCAATCAAAGTCGAATTGGCTTTGGTGTCCTTTTTCGACTGCAGCCGCTTTACGGTCTCGGCATTTCCAACGAGCACTACGTTGTCAACTCCGACCGCCACTCCTTTGGATTCTGCAGCAACGGCTGTCAGAATTGTTGCGATGACCTGGCGTTTTTCCTCAGGTACCGGAACGATCAATCCCTGAGGTCCCTGTGCCACGTTGGCCAGATCTGTACACCAGTAGATTCGCGTGACTCCGAGTTGTACCAGCGCGTTGCAAATCTCTTTTGCCTGATCCATATTCGGCGATGCACCATTGATGGCTTCCTGAAATTTTGCCAGATCATCAACGTCCAGTTTGGAGATATCAATCCATCCAACTGCGATTGTTTTCGCATCAATGTATTGCTTCACGGATTCGGGAATCGCAGTTCCTGCGTCCTGTGCCTGGCATTGCGATGCGACGCAGATTATTGCTATCAGCAAGTAATAGATTTTCATATTTATGTTGCCTTAATGTTACCTGACAAACGTTGCCCGAAGTTCCTGGTTCTGTTTCCAGTTCGATGCGTGAGCGGCCTTCAGAATGACTGTTTTTTGTTCGCCTGTAGACTCAATGCTGTATTCAAACGCCTTGCCTGAAGTTGGATCGGGCATCGCAGGAACGGGGCTGAGTTCATCAAGCGACTGCGGTAACTCGCCATCATGTTCAGCCGCATGCATTCGAATGGCTTCCAGAGTCATCAGGCGATTGTGGTTCATCAGCATTCGAGTTTCAGCCTGCTTCGCCTGCAACATGGCTGGAAATAGGATCCCAGCGATAACCGCACCAACGGATGATGTGCGATTACTCTGCACCCACTCCTGAAACTTAGCGTTCTCTCGTTCGAGCAATGGTTTCGATATGGCAACAGGCAGCAAGTTCCCTTTGCTAACGTTGTCGCCGATCATTCGCAATTCCACTGCCGCGTCAAGCAGCAGGATCTGCATGGCCGGCATATTTGCCAGACGATCATTGTAGGTTCCTGCTGACAGCAGCCGTTCCTTTGCCACATCGGCAAGTGTCGCTCCGGCAATCGCAAGGCTCACCTGAGGGGATGAATCACGCTCGACAAGTTGTCCAATATCGGCCACCAATTGAGCCCATTTTTTTGCAGCTTCATCTTCGGTCCAGTTTGCCGTCTCAGCTTCAGCCAGCATCGGCAGGACGCGGTGAATGTTTCCGACTTCCCAGAGAAGTGATTCGTTCATATCAACGATCGGGCGCGGAACACTGGCCAGTGCCCAATAAAGATTTGGACAGCCAGGAGTTGCAATCGCGTCCAGAATGCACTCCCGCATAATCGCGGCCCCTGAGATGCCGACAAGCTTTTGAATGATGGTTTCGCCCTGTCCGACAAATTCGGCCAGTCGCATACCATCGCTCATTGTCAAAATAGCTTCATCGAAGTCTTTCTGTCTTAGGTGATAAGTGATCTTCAATCGCAGCAGACGCATCATCGCTCGAACTTCCTGGACATCTGGCAGCAGGTACATATAAACTTCCGGACCGCGAAGATCCCGAATGCGATGATCCCATTCAAAATCTTCCGATATCGCCAACTCGTGTAGTTCGTTAAAGACGTGCTGCAGTAAAACAATCGCAGCAGCCAGTTGCTCTACTGCCGGGGAATCGTAGTCCTCGTCCCACTTATTCCATTTTGCACGCTCCTCATCAGGCAATTGCGAATACAACATCTGTGCACGAGTGTAATGCAACAACGCCGATCCGGGTTTCAGCTCCCATCGCGCTGGATAGAAGCGGTATTTCAAGGCCGGTGAAGGTTCCTTTTCCCCCTGGATTTTGATGGGCTCAGGAAGTTCCTCGGACTTCTTCCGAGCCTGTTGCAACTGCTGCAATGTCATGGTCGAACCCGGAGCTCCGTCATCGGCAGGAACGAATGAAAAGACTGGCTGGGGCTGTAAGGCCGTGTTTTGTGCGGCGGCTAAGTTTGCTGAAAACTGCAGCAGAACAAACGTGATTGCGCACCAAGCGTATGGGTGTTTTGTCATATTTATCATCATTCGATTCCTTGCTTTATTGCGTCGAGAGTCCAGATTGGAAAGCGCCACGTCTAGGCACTTTGTGAGCCGAAGGCGCTAGCCTCGGGCTTCGATACGAAAGGCGGTTTGAATGCGAAAAACCGACGCGAGCGCGTTCGGCTCACAAAGAACGGCACTGTCTAACTAAAGTAAATCATTCAAATTCATGTCCCACAGTGGACGAGTTCGCAGGAGAGGATATTCTGGCTGATCGTCGGCTGAGATTTCATTCGTCGCTCGATGGACAGCAGGCACAGCGAAATCTGACAGCAGCATTTGACTCCATTGACGCCTCGCCGCAACACTCAAAGGCTTTGCAGCCAGCGGGGTGAAATCCAGTGAACTCACATCCGACGACTTCAGCCATGGCATCAGCACAGTAGAAAATGAATTCAACGACATTTCCTGTTGCTTCACAGTTGCATCATCGACAGCAGCAGGAACATTCACAATGGCGGCAATCGGCGGAATAATTTCCTTTGTACCAACGACGGAGTCTTGCAGACCATTGTGTGCAATCGGATGAAACTGCCATGCCGTCAGGCCAACACCACAGCACACCACGCCACACATCAGGCCAGTGGCGAATGTCGCACTTGATTTCCTTTTCGGCGACACCGTCTGACTTCGCAATGCAATCACAGCCTGCGCTGCGTTCCAGCCAGCGCGATACATCGCGACGTCCTTTAAGTGATCACACGATGCGGGTGAAACCCGTCGAAGCTTCTGCTCGAAGTGATGGAATTCATCGTTCATGGGTGCTGCTTTCCTTTTGAGTCGTCATCAACGTTCGCAACGCTTCAATCCCGGCTTCGTACTTGCGGTGTGTCGTGGCTGGAGGCAAGTCGAAAGCTTCAGCAATTTGACGAAATGTCATTTGGTTCCAGATATGAGCCACGACGATGTCTCGCGTGACGTCCTCAAGACCTGCCAATGCCTGTTGAATTTCATGTGGCGATGGACTATCCAATTCCGATGAATCGACTGGTTCCAGCCACGCCGGACGTTCAGCGGCAACCTCATTCTCCCGTCCAGCCCTTCGCCGGTTTGAGCGGATTGCATCGATGGCCGCGTTGCGAACAACACGCGCCAGCCATGCGATTTGGTCGTCCGGAATTGGAAGCTGCGTCGCAAGCCTGATGAACGCTTCCTGAACGCAATCTTCCGCATCACACCCAGCACCGCCACAACGACCACGAGCCATCAGCAGCAGTGCTGCCGAATGTTTTTTCCAAAGTCGTGATAGTTCAGCCGAAGACAGCAATGGATTTCTCGCCACAAGACACGGTTGTTGTCTTCTGCTGAGATGACGTCACCCATGGCAATTTGTCTCATAAAATTCTGGGAATTGTCTCGATTGAAGAATCACTATCCTTGCACGGGCTTGTTAATTGAGCCGCAAAGCGCTAGCTACGGGTGATGAAACAGCCATTCAGAAGTTCTATCGTTAAGCGAATTCTGCTTAACAACTTGTGCATGGGTGAGTGCTAAGAAAACACCAAAAAGACCTGCGGCTAGCGCCTTGCGGCTCAGGTTTGTGATACAACGCGAACTCGAGCCGCAAATCGCCAGTGCCGAATCAACATCTCGAAATGATCGAAATCAACAATGACGTCAGCCATATCACAACCAGTCTCGCTCAGAGAAGCATTCTGGACGTGGTGTCGAGTTGCAGCGCTCAGTTTTGGCGGACCTGCGGGACAGATAGCGGTGATGCATCGGATTCTGGTTGAGGAAAAAAAGTGGATCTCAGAAGATCGTTTTCTCCACGCATTGAACTACTGCATGTTGTTGCCCGGTCCTGAAGCACAGCAGTTGGCCACATACATCGGATGGCTTCTACATCGGACAAAAGGAGGACTGATGGCAGGTATTCTGTTTATCCTGCCCGGTGCAATTTCGATTCTGGCGTTGAGCATTCTGTACGCGGAATATCATGATCTCCGCTTTGTGCAGGCGGTGTTTTTTGGATTGAAACCGGCAATCATTGCGATCGTCTTTGATGCTGTGCTGCGGATCAGTAAGCGAGTATTGAAGAATAGAACAATGATCGCCATCGCGGTCGTCTCGTTCGTGGCCATTTACTTCCTTGACGTACCGTTTCCAATCATTGTCATTTCGGCGGGTGTGGCGGGATTTCTGGGAGGCCGGATCGCTCCGGAAAAATTTGTCGTGATCAAAGGTCATGGAAAAAAGACCGAATCCTCCGACCATGACGCTTTTGAGCAACAACCAGAAGTGGAACTGCATTTCGTTCAGCCGTCCTGGTTTCGCAGTTTGCGAATTTGCTGCGTATTCCTGCCACTCTGGTTCGCGCCTATTCTTGCGGTCCTATACTTCCTCGGAGATTCCTCCGTATTTTACAAAGAGGGAATTTTCTTCAGCGAAACGGCAGTGGTAACGTTTGGCGGAGCATATTCAGTGCTGGCGTACATTGGTCAGCAGGCCGTCGAACAATACA
>JAYVNW010000461.1:0-8536 GCA_043758225.1 Candidatus Kuenenia sp.
ACAAATGCGAATAACAGATGCCACAGGCCAGCAGTCGCAATAAAGCCAGAAGCATCTGGCAGTTTAAGAACGAACGGTGAAATGTACGGAAACACCATCGTCAAAAAGAACACGAACGTGACAAAAAATAACTGCCGAATTGAATAGTTTAGCGACGCAAACCCATTCTTTTCCAATCCTGTCACCACGCCCCATAGTGATTGCTGCCATCGCACCGACAGGAGTTTTGAAGCCAATTGAAAATCGATCGCCCCGCCGTTTTTCTTGATCATCTTGCCGAGTTTTACGTCGTCCAGAATGTCCATGGCGATCGGTTTGTGACCGCCCAGCGATCTGTAAAATTTCGCGTTGACGAGATTGAAAGCTCCGACGCCAGCATATGAGAGCGGCCATCGCGTTCGAATTAAATGCAGTTGCATTCCGACTGCAAATGCCAACCCGAAAAATGTGACGACTGCATTTTCGAAAACACTGCCGGGTATCATTTTCGGCAGCAGGCACAGATGCTGCAACCTGTGGCGGACAAAATGACGCACGGCGATCTCGATGGCTGACGGTTCGAAAATAATGTCGCCATCCGTGAACAGCAACAGATCTCCTGTCGCGTGTTCCGAAGCCACGTGCATTGCATGATTCTTTCCCAGCCACCCGACTGGAAGTTGCGTCACATGAATTACTTTCAGTCGTGGATCCGTTGCCGCAACTTCGTCCATAATGCGGCCTGTGGTATCGGTGGATCGATCATCGACGGCAATAATTTCAAATTCAACGCCGGTTGATTGAAGCAACGTTGTAAGTCCGTTGCGAATTTGAGCTTCCTCATTTCGAGCCGGCACAATGATGCTGAGTGACGGCCAAGGCACAGACGCAGCCACGCCAAAGACATCAGGACCTGCCACCAGCCCCGTCTGGTATGGCAGCAACTGCTTCAGAGTCAGGGCGATAACGGCCGGAATCGTCCAGACTGCAACAAACGTGAAAACGACCCATCCCAGCCAGAACATTCATGGAGCCTCATTAGTCTTCCACTGAAACATCGTCGGTACCCAGCAATTCGCGAAGCCTGCGAATTGCTCGCAAGTAACGCATGCCAGCTGCTGGAGCGCTCAAGCCCAGCGATTCGGCGACTTCGCCGTTGCCCAGATGCTCGAAGTGCCGCATGATAATAATTTCACGTTCGCTCTCCTCCAGTTTATCCAGCGCAAGCACAAATCGTTCTTCCATTTCCTTACGCAGTGCGGAAGCGGCTGGTGTGAGTTCGGCATCGCGAAGCAACGATACCAGGTCGGCTGCAGATTGATCGTCGGAGTTGAAGCTGCTCATGTTTTGCTCGCGATCCACGGAGCGCCTTTGAGCCCCGCGATGTCGGCGATGCATATCAATCATGCGATCTTTCGCGAGTTGTCGTAGCCACAGATGAAAGGGCATCGATGGATTGCGAATGTATTCGGTCAATCGCTGCGATGCTTCGAGCATCACGTCCTGAACAACATCACTCGCGTCAACACGCCGCGCAACTGCATGATCGAGTCGCATCTGCACCATTCGCCGAACGGCTTCGCGATGTCGATCCAGCAGGCGATTCACTGCCGATTGATCGCCCTTGCCTACTTCATTCAGCAGGTCCTGAGTGTGTTCACCTTCTGGCCACATCGTTATTCGTCCGCTTCTTTGCTCATTGCATAATCTCAAACACCGCTTCAACTTCCACAGCCGCGCCCGTTGGCAATGCAGCGAACCCCAGCGCGCTGCGAGCGTGAAATCCGTCGGTTGTTTTGCCGAAGATCTCATGCAGAAGGTCCGAGCATCCGTTGATCACCAGATGCTGATCCGTGAAATCACCGGCTGAATAAACACAGCCCAGAACTTTAATGACTCGCAACCCATTCAGGCTGCCATGGCAGTTGTAAACTGAACGCAGAATCTTCTGAGCACAGTCTTTTGCTGCCTGGTATCCTTCATCAACACCAAGGTTTTTTCCGAGCACACCTTTGAGGTCACTTACGTGGCCCGATGTTATCAACTGGTTCCCGGACCGAATACACAGATTCAGGTATCCGGGTGTTTGTGGATCAAGATTAATTCCCAGCTGACGCGCCTTTTCTTCTGGCTGCATGATAATTCCTTAAGCCTTCTTGAGTTGACCAATGTTGATGTAAGCATGAACGTGCGGCGCGCCGCGGAAGTGCCATACGAAGGATGGACCTTCCACACGCCAGATGTCCCATGTCTTGTCTCCGCCGACGTCTTCCTGTTGAAAAAATGCCATGTGCAGATGATCCACACCGCCGGATTCTTTAAGAATTTCCATCACTTCGTCGACGTCCTCTTTACGATACGGAGCCAGTAAAATGCCGAGTGTCTTTTCAACTTCTGATTTTTGATCAGTATTCAATTCCGCGACCTGAATACCGGCGAATTTTCCGGCCTCACCCTGCAACTGTACGGACGCTTCTTTGGGAGCTGCCGTCAGCAAAGCCTTTGCGGCTTGTTCTTCAGTGAGCGACTTGAAGACTTTGTTCGTCTGTTGCGTCTGATAGAAGTAAATGTTCTTTGACGCATCTTTTTCAACCTGATCGTGTCCATAGACGATTGGACCGCCGAAGGCTGCTTTATCGACGCTGTTGCCGTCGGCTCGGAGCGTCAGGTGGCGGCCAGTCAGCATGAATTCGAACGCTCCGGCACCTGGTTCGCCAAACATGGCGACGCTGAATTCATGCAAACCGCCAGCGTCATCATTCATCTGGCGTTCCATGCGTTCGTGCCCTTCTTCGCTGCACAAACCCTTGACGATCCGAGCGATCATTTCGCGCTGCTGCGTTGTGTAGAAGTTTTCGCCCAGAGTAGGTTCTGTCACATGCCAATTGGCACTGATGCGACGGCGAAGTTCATGCTCAAAAGGAAAACAAAGTGTTTTCTTCTGAACGTCAGTCAAAGACTTGTAGAACTCACTCACGGCGGTTTCGGAAGCACTTGTCAATGACGGCCCGGAAAACAGCCCAGCACTCAGTGAACGTCCTGAAAGCATCGCCAACGCTGATGCGCCAGTCACGGCTTTGACGAAGGAACGTCGATTGACTGGACTGCAGTCGGAGCAGGAAGTGAGTTTTCGATTTACGGATGACATATCGCTCTCCTCGTGTACACGCGAACAATGAAATACTGAATACAGGCTCTGGACATGATACCCATATCGCGATGCCGTTCACAACGCCGCCACGAAAATGAACGCGGAAGTGCGCTATCCTGCATCGCTTCCCACTTTACGCCCCAGCTTCCGTCCTCGTGCTTCGCAATGTGCTTAGCCTGGTGATATCTCGAAACCCTTGCGGTACTCGCGAGCGATGAGTCCCTGGGCTTGCATGTCGTCCAGAATCGATTCCTGGCCAGGGTCCCAGTTGACCTTTCGATTCCGTCAGCAAACGTCGCCCGTATGAGGAATTCAGTGGCGGTGTTGTATCGTGACGGATCCATCGGGTAGCCATTCCTGAATTTGACCGGATGTCTGGCCGTCACCGGATCAATGGTTACCGGACCGGTGTCGGTTTTACCCAACCCCCATGTCGCAATATCCATATGATGGGCTCCCCAATCGGTCAGCTTAACTGTCGACCATTGCGTCGACACGACTCGAATTGATCCAGAGCTGTCTTGCGCATGCATGGGGGAATGAGTTTCCGAACGTTGGGCGACGCTGGTGTCCCATTTAGGTTTGAGGACCATTAGCCCTGAACTACGGCAAATCAGTCGCACCCATCAAAAAGCGATCAACTTCGCGAGCAACGCCACGGCCTTCGTTGATGGCCCACACGACAAGACTCTGGCCTCGACGACAGTCACCGGCGACGAAGACTTTTTCGTTGTTCGTCGTGTACTTCTCGTGCTCAGCATCATACCAGCTCATTCCCCCACGACCCTCTTTGATCTTCACGCCCAACTGGTCGGCAACCGGATGTTCAGGGCCGAGGAAGCCAAGTGCGAGGAAGATAAGGTTAGCCGGGTATTCCTTTTCCGTGCCTGGAATCGGAACAAACGGAGGACCGCCTTCGGTCATGACCTGCCAGTCAACTTCGATGGTTTTCACAGCCTTCACGTTGCCATAGCCGTCGTCCACAAACTCTGCCGTCTGAATACAGAACGCGCGAGGATCTTCGCCGAATTTTGACGCAACTTCTTCGTGGCCGTAGTCAACTCGGAACACGCGCGGCCATTGTGGCCACGGGTTATTTGATGATCGCTGCAGCGGGGGTCTTTCAACAATTTCGAAGTTCACAATGGACTTGCAGCCGTGTCGCACCGATGTGCCGAGACAATCGTTTCCAGTGTCACCGCCACCAATCACGACGACGTGTTTGTCCTTCGCGGAGATGTACTTGCCGTCTTCAAGTTTGCTGTCGAGGAGACTGCGAGTGTTGGGACGCAGGAAGTCCATCGCATAGTGAACGCCATTCAACTGCCGGCCAGGAATCGGCAAGTCGCGTGGCCGAGTCGAGCCTGTTGCCAGAACCACCGCATCGAAATCTTCAAGCAATTGCGATGCTGGAAGATCCTGGCCGATCGCGGTGCCAGTGAAGAAAGTGATGCCTTCCTGTTCCATGATGCGCACGCGGCGATCAACAACGTCGTGTTTGTCGAGCTTCATGTTGGGAATGCCGTACATCAGCAAGCCGCCCACGCGAGAATCGCGTTCGTAGACAGTCACCCAGTGTCCGGCCTTGTTAAGCTGAGCGGCAGCAGCGAGTCCCGCCGGGCCAGACCCCACGACAGCGACCTTACGTCCCGTGCGAACCTGTGGAGGTTCCGGAATCACCCAGCCCATTTCAAAGGCATGATCAATGATTGCGCATTCGATGTTCTTAATCGTGACTGCAGGCTCGATAACGCTCAGACAACATGAACCCTCACACGGCGCTGGGCAAACGCGGCCTGTGAATTCCGGGAAGTTGTTTGTCTTGTGCAGGCGATCCAGGGCATCGCGCCAGCGTCCCTGATAGACAAGATCGTTCCACTCCGGAATAAGGTTATTCACCGGACAGCCGGACGCCATGTTCGCCATCAGGTCGCCGGTGTGGCAGAACGGAACTCCGCAGTCCATGCACCGAGCTCCCTGAGTCTTCAATTCAGGCTCAGACATGTGTTCATGAAATTCATTCCAGTCAAGAATGCGCAGCAGCGGATCGCGGTCTGTGGGAACTTTTCGCTTGTATTCCTTAAAGCCAGTTGGCTTGCCCATGGTTAAGTACTTTCGGTGCAATGTCGTTCGTCGATGATTTCGGTGGACGTGATGATAATTTGCAGACACTGTTACGTTCGAGCGGAACGGCAATTCGCTTCAGAATTCCCACCGAATTCGGTGGTTTTCGTGCGGAAGTGTACAAATTAACTTGCGAATCGGAAGGAGAATATGGTTGCCGAATGAATTTCCATTATAAATCCCTGATGGTTGGACGAAGGAAACGGCGTGCCTTCACCGCCACTCCGCATGGCATTCGGCAATCCGTTCATACCGCCTGGAACAGGAGGATCTGGGAAGCTCGTGTGATTCACTGGAGTAACATCAATGGGATACACCATCGTGCAATTCTGCGGTGCTGGATTTGACCACGTCCCGGAGAGTCCTGCGTTGATTTTTCAGCTAGCGTCCTGCGGCTGATTACGATGATCTCATTCTGCACGCAGTTCAGCCGCAAACGAATGTCCAAAAGGAGATCCCGATTGCGGCGCATGCAGGCTGAAATCCGAGCCCGAGGTTTCATTCGGCCTGACGGTTTGAAACCGCTGAAGCACCGACTGCGGATCTGATCGGTAACTTTGAAATGCGAGCCCCGCATGTCCGCCCACTGGCAGGTTCCCGGATGCGACGTCCGAATGTTGCTGCCATTCATAAACGCTTCTGCCCTGAGCCTGCTGCAGCTGTGCCAGTAGCGTGCTGTAGTCAGCAATCGCCTCACCGACATTTCCAATCGCTTCGACATAAGCTCTCATTGCGGATTGCAAATCCGTTAAAGCAAGCAGCAACCAATCCTGACTGGTGCTCGATGCTGGCGGCTGTGTGTAGCGGATCTGAGAGACTCTCATCCATTCCTGCGTCTCCTGAGCCTGACGTTTTGTAATCTCCATCCGCTGCCACGCCGCCTGCAGGTCGGAGATAAGTTGAGCGATCTCAAATGAGACCTGTTTTTCCGTCGCCGCAAGAATCAGTTGTTCTCTTGCGATTGCGAGTTCGGCAATCTGCCTCTGGCTGCGAGCTGTCTTGTTGCCAATTGGAACGTCGATGCCAAATCCCAGTGTCCAGTCCGTGTAATTTGCGCTGGCAACCTGATGAAAGCTGTCATCCAGTCGATTCGCCAGACCATTCATCCAGTACTCGCCTCGCAAATCAAGTGACGGTAGAACTCGATTTTTTGCCACGTCCCACAGAATATGTTTTTCATTGACGCGTTCACGCATTTGATTGAGCATGGGCCGGTTCTGCAAGGCGACCTGGATAAACGCCGCTGGATCATCGGGCGGTGCGATTTCCAGTGGCCGTTCTGATGGAAGCAGCAATGGTATGATCTGTGGATCGCCGCCCATCAGTTGACGAAGCTGCAGCGAGCGTTTTCTCATCTGCCCAAGTACGGTTGTCTCCGAACGCAGAAATCCGTCCAGCTGAACCTGTGCTCTCGCGACGTCTGCCATGATCGATCGATCGGCATTCATTCGCAGGCTTTCGATGCGAACGCTTTCCCTGGCCAATGGCAGCACTGCGTTCACAGCCTGCACCTGCAAGTGGGCTGAGTACAATCGCCAGTAGCCTTCGGTGACACTGCGAATTTGTGAGTTCAAAACTTCCTCAAGCTGCCATCGCGACTGATTTGTACGAACCTGACTGATACGGATCGGAGCAAGAGCAATGTTCCGCCCTGCGCCCTGCAAGACAGGCTGCCGGGCTCGAATGACAACGTCGGTGGAATACAGCGGATTGAACCTTCCGGGATTCACGCCGTTTGGAAAAAACAAATACGCGGTAGCCGGTTCAATGCCCACGCTGAGTGAACCGCCCGTCGCCAGCGGCTGAGTCAGGCGGGCCATCGCATTGGTTGCGTCGCGCCGCGTGTTCGTGGTAATTCCCGGACCAAAAAATGTGTTCGGTGGATCGTCAATTCGGCTGGCGTCCAGATTGCCTGTGAAGCGAGGCTGAAAACGACCTTGTTCCACAGCGATTTGTTGGGCGGCCATGATCACGTCGGTCGGTGTAATCGACGCAACATTGACGTCACCGTCCAGCGTGCGAACGATCGAGGAATCCGCCAACGCAGCCGAGATGGCGTCCCGCAGGGAGAGTGGCAAATAAACCGCCGGGATGATTTCCCGTGGCTGATCGATTGGAGTCTGTTGGATTGGGGGCAGATCGTTAGAAGCCAGAATCTGAGCTGACTCATGCGCTGCTGAGGAATTGACATTGGGTAAGGGTAAAAAGTCCGGCAACGCTGTATCGTCATCAAAACTCTGCGCGCGCAACACCGGACTTTGATCAACGTCAAGCGTCGACAAAGAACAGCCGCATAAAAAGCAGCCGAATGTCAGGATGAGGCACAGGCAGTAGCGGATGGTGTTGAGATCCAAAAGCGCAGAACAGAATGAGTTGGCTCGGCCGAACGAGTTGGCTTTATGGCGGATGAAAGCGTACAGGATACCGGGACTGAAGAATTTGCAGTAAGGCGGGACGCCGTGTGCTGCAGGACATAATTCACGCGATACAGGCGGAAATGATCCGGATCAGCAATTTAGGCCGAAATCCATCTGTGGTGTCTGCTTATGGCTGGATCTAATCACGGATTTCACGTGTGCTGAAATGTTGCGATTGTACGGCAGCGCGAGTCATGCCTGATTGGTATGAATGCTCACTCGGCAGAAATTGCCGCTGCAGCACCAGCACTTTGCGACTGCAAGACACGACGAAGCCTGCGATCTGGTCTGGATGCGTAAAAAAAGCCGAGGAGAAACTCCTCGGCCAGGGCAACAGCGAGCATCAGCGGTCTCACCGCCGAGCAGCGCGATTCGTGTATTCGTTAATTCACTGGAACAGCAACGTCAACAATGCTTGGCTTGCGGTCACTGAAATTGCAAAGCTCCTCACGCACGATGTTCATCGTCTTGGGGGCTTCGATTCCGATACGAACTGAGTTTGGGCCGATCCGCACAATCGTGATTGCAATTTCGTCACCAATCAAAATTCGCTCACTGGTCTTCCTGGATAGTACCAACATTTTCTTCTCTCCCTGCGCTCTGTCTTGGGTCTTCCTTGATCCGTCTGGGCTGACCACATCGTGGTTCGATGGCCCCCGCTTCGCCGCCCGTTGTTGCTGATCGGCAGGAATTGCCTGACATCAGATTGACTGCGACGTCATAACGATAACACTCCGCCCGGTCATTGCCAACATTAAAATCAACAAAATCCTCACTGCTCAAAAAAGCAGCAGAAGCATATCTGGCATTCTGTGCTTTATTTTTAGGCACAAACTCTAGTTGTGAATGTCTGCCATTGTGGCAG
>JAYVNW010000462.1:0-2987 GCA_043758225.1 Candidatus Kuenenia sp.
TGCGCGTTGTCCCAGACAGACGTGCCTTCGCCGAGCGCCACGTTGGATTCGATGATCGCAGTAGGATGAATGCGGGCCATTGTCATGATCCGTTAAATGGTGACTGGTTAAAAAACAGATGGTGGGCCATGGTCTGCCTGAACCATTTACCTTTCCTGATTTCCTTTGACTAGCTGACCCGCCGTACGACGAAACTGTGCCGCAGGTGCCACCGTGTGCCACTGCTCTGTCTGTAGAGCGGCGTACGCTGTTTCAATCACGCGAACAGATGCGATGGCATCGGCTGGTGTGATGATCAGTTCTTCGGTGCCGCAGATCGCTCCACCGAAGTTCTTGATCTGGTTGCCAAACGCGGCAACTTTATCATAGCCCGTACCGAAGACGGTCCAGTCCTTCTGATCAGCCAGCTTGTACTTGGATTCTTTCCAGCCAACAGACAACGTTCCCTTAGATCCATACAGGCTGATGAAGTCAGCTCGAACTTTGTTCAGGCTCCATGACAAATCGATGTTCCCCATTGCGCCGCTTTCGGTACGAGCGAACAGATGCGCGGTATCTTCGACAGGCAGATTCTGAATGCGTTTGCCTTCGACAACCTGCAGTTCTGTGATGTTGCCAAGCAGAAATCGCAGAATGTCGACTGAGTGCGTACCATTATCGATGAGCACGCCGCCGCCGCTGATGGCCGGCTGACTATTCCAGCGTTTGGACATGTCGCAAAAACCGGCAAATGTATTTTCATAAAGAATGATGTCGCCGAGAATTCCCGAATCTACGATCTCGCGAGCTTTCTGCACGTCGGCCACGAAGCGAAATTTTGAGCCCATTGAAAAAACCACGTGGCAGCGTTCAGCCGTTTCAGCCATCCGAATGGCGGCTTCTGTCGTGATGGCAAGCGGCTTTTCGCAAAGCACGTGAACGCCCTGTTCCATCAGCCGAATACAGACTTCAGGATGAGTCGATGGTGGAGTGCAGACGACCGCTGCGGTTGGCTTCAGTTCCTCGACCATCTTATCGACGTTGTCGTAGGCCGGAGCATCGACCATTGCAGCAACTTCGCGAGCGGATTCGATTCGGATGTCAGCCACGCCGACGAGTTTGTACGGCAGCCCCTGTACAAATGCCTGAGCGTATGATCGAGAAATTCCGCCGGCACCGACGATGACAAAAGTTGGTTCGATACGACTAATCACAAGTGGCCTCGTGTTTTCAGATAGAGTGTTTAGAAAAGACCCAATGACCGATGAAGTCCCCCCGGCTTTCAAAGGTCATTGGAATCTTATAGTTTCGGTTGTCAAAGCAGGATGGGTCGTCAGGACCGTCCTACGCCAGAACACGACTCAGGCTTTTTACCATCGTCGTCAGCGACTTCACGGCATTGCGGATGTTGGTCGCGAGATATTCGATATGGACATCTGTGTATTTTTCGTTCCATGGCAGCACGAGAACATGTTCCAGAGCGTTCCATGTGCCTTTGAAGTGGCAACGGCTGTAGTCCGTTGCTTCAGGACGAGCCAGTGTGAACGGCCAGCGGCTGGTTCCGAATGTCACCTGATTTCTGATCACCTGACATTCAAACGCAGGCTTCTGGATATAACGTGGAGCACACAGAATTCCATAATCCTTCAATGCTTTGCCAAGGGCCACTGTGCCGCCTGGAATTACAGTTTCGTCAACTCGAAGACAGTACTTCCAGAATGTGTGCACGCTGTTTTCTGTGATCTCCGGAGTTTCAAGTCCAGCGATACCAGCCAAAGCTGTTGTCAATTGGGCCGCTGTGCGAACGCGTGATTCAACCACTGCATCCAGCTTCGTCAACTGCGCCACAGCGACAGCACCCAGAAGTTCGCTCATGCGATAATTCGGAGCCACAAAATAGTGGTCTGCATTCGCGTCGCCGTAACCCCAGGCTTTGTTGATAAACAGGAAAATGCGACGGGCAAGTGCTTCGTCGTTCGTTGTCACAATGCCGCCTTCTCCGGTCGTGATGTGCTTGCCCTGCTGCAGGCTGAAGCAGCCAATCGCACCAATGGTTCCGACGTATTGATCGCGGTATGTGGTCAGGTATGATTGAGCACAGTCTTCAATCACCGGGATGCCGTGACGGTTTGCCAGTTCCATAATGGCAGCCATGTCGCAGGGATTGCCGAACAGGTGTGTCACCATGATGGCTTTGGTTTTTGGACTGAGGCACTTGGCGATGGTTGCCGCTGTCACGTTATACGTATGAGGATCAACATCGCAAAAGACAGGAATCGAACCCTGATAAATGATCGGTGTAATCGCGCCCATGTCGGTGATGGGCGTCGTGATGATTTCGTCGCCTGGTTCAAGATTCAACGCGGCCACCGCGCAGTGAACGGCCGCAGACCCGCTGGAACAGGCATAGGCGAACTTAGCGCCGATCTTGGCAGCGAACGAAGCTTCCAGCTGCCTGACAAAATTGCCCTTCGTGCTGGTGAGCGTCCCGGTTTCCAGACACTGACGAACTGCTTCCAGTTCTTCAGGTCCAAAGGTGCGACCAGTTGCATCCTGATCGGATGGAAGACTGATAAGTTCGGTCATTGCAAAGTCTTTCGTAAGAACTGCAGTTATTGGAAAACAGTATTTTTGTTATGCGTTGTTCAACGTGAGACAGGCAAACATTGACGCTTCTGTGTGACAACCTTTGAAAGCAGTCGCAGATGACTGAAGATCGTGCGAACGGTCTTCATCTTGGAAAATCCGAACAGTCGAACTTCAAGCGTCGCCGGATGTTCGACAATCGTGCGTCCATGCAGACTCAACTGCGCAGCCATTTCGGCAGTGCCCAGAAAGCCATTTTCGTGGAGCGGCAGATCGATGATCTGCAACTTGCGATAAATGCGAAAACAACTTGTCCATGTCGACAGCTTCTGCTTCAACAGCCGCCGATACATCATGGATAAGGTATGCGAAAGGGCTAGTCGCCAACGCGGTACGTTGCTGACTTTTCCATCGCGGTGATA
>JAYVNW010000463.1:0-2683 GCA_043758225.1 Candidatus Kuenenia sp.
AGGACTCGTACTTGCAACAACGTTCGTCACGCTGCCATTCGTCGCACGTGAATTGATACCGCTGATGCAGGCGTTGGGAAGCGATGAAGAACTCGCCGCGATAAGTCTCGGAGCCAGTCCCTGGCAAATGTTCTGGCGCGTGACACTGCCGAACATCAAGTGGGGTTTGCTATTTGGCATCATCCAGTGTCATGCCAGGGCCATCGGCGAATTCGGCGCTGTGAAGGTAGTCTCTGGTGGAATCAGTGGTGAAACCGACACGATGCCGCTGCGAGTTGAAAAGCTGTTTCAGGAATACAACAACCCCGGCTCATTCGCCGTAGCTTCCGTCCTGACGATTATCGCACTGGCGACGCTGGGAGCACGAGTATTGCTCGAACGATGGGCCGAATATCAAATTCAATCAATGACCTCAGAACAGGAAACCAAACCATGAGTATCAGCATTCAAAAGGTATCACGTCGCTTCGGTTCATTTCAGGCATTGGACGACGTGACACTCGAAGTCCCGTCAGGAAGTTTGACCGCATTGCTTGGCCCATCGGGCTCAGGCAAGACCACATTGCTCCGGATCGTCGCCGGCCTGGAATCCGCCGACACTGGTTCTGTGCTGTTTCATGATGAAAACGTCAGTGAAACTTCCGCGAGAGATCGCGGCGTTGGCTTCGTCTTTCAGCACTATGCCTTGTTTCGCCACATGACAGTTTTTGAAAACGTAGCGTTTGGATTGCGAGTCCGCAAAGTGTCCAACGAAGAGGTGCGACACAGTGTGAACGACCTTTTGAAAATGGTGCGTCTGGATGGCCTTGGCAATCGCTTTCCCACGGAGTTGTCTGGTGGTCAGCGGCAGCGCGTCGCGTTAGCTCGTGCACTTGCCGTTCGTCCAAAGATGTTGCTGCTTGACGAACCATTTGGTGCTCTGGATGCGAAAGTTCGACAGGAACTTCGGACGTGGCTGCGGAAGCTGCATGAAGAGATGCATGTGACAACGGTTTTCGTCACGCACGATCAGGAAGAGGCGTTCGAAATGGCCGACCAGGTCGTAGTAATGAATCACGGGAAGATCGAGCAGATCGGCACACCGCAGGCCGTCTTTGATAAACCAGCCACATCCTTCGTCATGGATTTCCTTGGCAACGTCAATGTTTTCCATGGGCGAGTCCAGTCCGGACGTGTGACGCTTGGCCCATTCAATTTGCAATACGACGACTATCAACACGACGAACCGCGCGAAGCGACAGCGTACGTTCGGCCTCATGAACTCGACATCGATCGATCACCGTCTCATTCGTCACTGCCGGGGAAAATCAGGCAGATCAATCCGGCAGGGTCAGTCTTGAAGATCCGAGTTGCTGTGGAAGAATTTGGCATCGAGCTCAACGTCGATGTCTCGCATTATCGAGCGAAGTCACTCGACCTGAAGCTCGACGATGCCGTGTACGTTCACCCAAGATCTGTGCGAGTCTTCATGCCAGAAGCTGATTATGTGATTTGAAGCCTGCTTCATACCATCTCAACCGGAACTGCGTCGAGGGACTGTCGCCTGTTATTGCCGGTTGCTGCCGCTATTGCGATCAGGATCTGGCATTCGTCACAGTGTCGAGTGTGCTCGATCGGCCCGTCCTGTCTTTGTCAATTCGCCCTGAACTCTGATGTTCGATGCGAAACTAATGCGACAGCAATTGTGTCGCAAAGACGACCGCAGCTGTCTCGACCCGCAATATTGTGGACGGCCACTGCAGCGTTTTGCTGCGAGATTCTATGGCTGCCTGCAATTCATTATCTGTGAAGCCACCTTCAGGACCGATCAACAATAAACGCGAACAATTTATCGCCCCATCTTCCGTCGCGGTGTGTATCGACCTGGGCTGATTCGGATGAGCAATGAAGTGCTGCCCAGGCAAACGCTGACTGATAATGTCGTCCAACACAGATGTAAACGTTTGAATTGGCGATAATTCCATCAGCTCATTTCGACGACATTGTTTGCACGCACTGATTACAGTACTCCGAAGCTTATCAACGCGAGACTCTGCCGGTGTGACGACCGTTCGTTCAGATTGCAGAAGGATCAGGCGATCGACACCGATTTCAGTCAGTTTTTCCACCATCCATTTCAGGCGCTCAGCTTTGGGAGGTGCTGCGATTACGGTAAGTCCGCTGCGTCTTGCATCAGCTGCTGACCTTCGTGACGTAATCGCACAAAAAACTTCGCGGCGGGTATTTCGCGTGATAATCGCGTCGACTTCCGACCCACTGCCGTCGAAAAGCGAAAGATTGTCGCCAGGTTTCAACCGCAGCACGTGCAGAAGATGATGGGCCTCGGACGCATCAATAACCACTTCGTCGCTTCGCAGGGATTCACAGAAGGCACGGTGGAACATTTGGGACAGGCAGACTTAAGGGAAGCAGCGGCATGCCAAATAGCACGATGGCATCTATTGGAATCGAAACAGCCCAGCTCAGGCAAAGCAACATTTCCGCATTACACGTTGCAACACTTCCTGTCTGACGAGGGAACTTGCGTGCATTTGATTCTGCCGCAGTACCTGCGGCAGAATTTCTGAACCTGCAGACACTGCGTTGAACCACAGTCACACGTTTTGGTATCGTTTCTTCCTGCGTTCTTCAGAATCTTTGCCGTTGCGGACCACCAGTCCGAGACTGGTTGCCAACGCAGCAGC
>JAYVNW010000464.1:0-2249 GCA_043758225.1 Candidatus Kuenenia sp.
CCCGGAGGATTTGTCCAGGTAATTGTGGGCATTGTGCTGAACGTTACCCAATCAAATTTCGGATCCGATTTGGGACTCAACGAAGTCAACGTTGGTGCCTCAGCCACGATGAAAATTTGTGGTGTGCTGAAGTCGGTACTGACTTGAGTTCCCGTAGTTGCATCGAACGGGAAGTTAATCTCACGGAACTTAAACGTATAGTTGCCGATCAGCAATGACGTTGCCAACGTGTAGGAGTCTGATGCGGCGATGATCTGGCTGAACGCAATCCCCTTATCGCCCCAGCCGCGATTGATGATCAATTCAAAGCTGTCAGCACCAGGAACCAGCGGCCAGCTGAAGGTTGGCGTTGTCGTACCGACGCGTCCGGTCGGAGATGTCGCCGCCACTGTCTGCTTCAGCGTGAACAATTTCGGCACGCTAAAGATGCTGCTGTCACCCGTCGAATTGAAACCGCGTACCGTGACTGAATAATTTGCCATCTTCAGGTTTGCCGGAGGTGTCCAGCTTGTTGAAGTAATTCCGCTGACTCGGTAGGACTCTTCACCGTCTGTCACATTTGTCAGAACGACTTCGTATGACGTGGCGCTGAAGATGGAGCCCCATACCACGGTTGGACGCAGATTTAACAGTGTACCTGATGGAGCAGTAATCGTTGTTGGAGTTCGGACGTTGAAGGCTGACAATGCACTCCAGTCGCCTGGCAGGCCTGCCGCATCGAACGCCTGAACTCTTACCGTGTACTGGCCTAAAGGCAGATTTGTCGGCACCCCATAGTTCGCCAGGAATCCAGTTGTCGCAGTCAGGCTGATAGTATGTACCACCGTGCCAGTACGAACCGATGTGATTTCGACCGTATAGGATGACGAACCTGCGACAGTGTTCCAGCTTACGATCGGACGATGAGTCAAAATGTCGCCGGACGGAGCTGAAACAGCTATCGACACGACTGAGAATGGGTAGCTGGTCGTTGGCGAAGCGACCCCGGCACGATCAAACGCTGTCACAAAAATCGTATAGTTGTCAACTGCCAGCGATGGTGCAACATCGATCTGATTTACGGTGAGATTCGTTTGCCCGAAGACCGAAGTACCGACTGAGTTCCGCACAACCACAGTGTAATGGTGGTTGTTTGGGTTGTTTTGCCATTCGATCCTTGGAGTTGTATCCGTCGTCAGAGCATCAGGCGACGTGGTCCCATTGAAGTCCACAGGCTTGATTACGACCGGCGCCTGTGGCGTAGGCAATTGCGTGATTGTGACGGAGTAATCTTCGACTTCTCCACCGACGATTCGACCTGTCGGCTGCAGGTTGCCTGAAGCACTGATGCGGAATCGCATGTAAGTTGAACCCAGCGATGCCGTTGGTGGAATCATAACACTGAGTGAATTCAATCCTGCGACTACGTTATAGGCCGTGCGTTCTGATGATTCAAAAATACCGTTGCGATTCAGGTCCAGCCATGCATCCAGTTTGCCGGCAATCGACGCTGTAACATTCATTGTGGTTGGAAGCGAAACTCCGGAAGTTCTTTCAAATAATGAAGTGAATACGACACCATTGTCCGTATCCAGATTTGCCGCAGCACCTGGCTGACCGTTGAAGTCACTCGTGACCCCGGAACCCAGCCAGAGATTGCCTACCAGAACATGAGCCGCTCCGCCTGGTTTCAATGTGCCGTAGGTATCCGGAGCATCGCCGTAATCCACAGCCAGTGTGCGCAGCGAGAATGATCGCGTAGCAAATCGTCCAGCTGTATCCGTGACCTTCAGAGATGCGTTGAATTCGGCTGGGGATGTAATACCAACAGCCAGTAATTGGTTCCATGTGAGCGTCGGAGTCGCATTTGTCGTCGTGTTCGTTTCGAAGACGCCGTCACCATTCAAGTCCCATGTATACTTGAGCACATCGCCAAACGGAAGATCCGGATCCGTTGAAAGGCCTGCGTTAAGATTCAGATTCTCGCCAGCGTCGATGATATAATTGTCCGTCTCCGCTGTCGGTGGATCATTGACGTTCGCCACAAAGATCGTAAACGTCACTGCATCTGACAAATTGGCGTTTGGAAGAATTGCAGAATCGCTGTCCTGCAATTGCAGTGTCACTTCTGCGGAACCGGCAGTATTCAATTTGGTCTGGAACTGCAACTGGCCATTTGGCAGCATTGCAATCGAGTCGAAAATCAGGTTGCCGGTCAGGCGATTCACTGTCGGCACAACATCCAACCATGTCAAAGGAGTCTGCCCGCC
>JAYVNW010000465.1:0-5144 GCA_043758225.1 Candidatus Kuenenia sp.
ATTGTCTGCGGCGAATGCGGCTGATTTAGCGGCAGTCCTGGAGCCGCTGATGAGTGGACATCAAGGGAAGGTTGCTGTCGTCATTCGACATCTCGATACTGGCGAACAGTTTGCCTGGCGAGGCGACGAAGTGCAGCCAACTGCGAGTCTCATAAAACTACCGGTAATGGTAGCTGCCTATCGGATGGCAGATGCAGGGCAGTTGGATTTAACAAAATCACTCACCCTGGCCGAAACCGATAAGGTTCCGGGCTCGGGCATTTTGACAGATCAGTTTTCGGCCGGTGTTTCGCTGTCGCTGCGAGATGCGATTCGTCTGATGATTAGGTATTCTGACAACACTGCGACGAATCTTGTGATTGATCAAATCGGTTTACCGACGACCACCGCAACGATGGTGTCGCTTGGATTTTCGCAAACGGGGCTCAATTCAAAGGTCTATCGCGGCGACACGTCAATATCGCCGGAGCGAAGTCGCCTGTATGGCCTTGGCAGTACCACAGCTCTCGAAATTGTGAGTCTGCTCGAAAAACTTCACTCAGGTACAATCGCTTCGAAGGAGTCCCGCGATGCAATGATCGCGCATCTGTTGTCATGTGACGACAAAGTACTGCTTCATGAACTTCCAAAAGGAACGAAGGTCGCTCATAAATCAGGAGCAGTTTCAAACAGTCGTTGCAACGCCGGTATCGTCTATGGTCCAAAAGGGCCATTTGCAATTTGTGTGCTGACGACGGATAACAAAGATCGAAGCTGGGACGACAACAATGCAGCTCAGGTTCTCATCGGACGCGTTGCTAAAATTGCTTTTGATCACTTCAATCCTGAATGGGACCGCAATCCGACCAGCGAACCACCAGAACTTCGAATTGGAGCATTCGGAACTCGGGTGGAGTTTTTGCAGCGAACTTTGAATGCTCGCTCACAGCCTTCGCCAAATCTCGGAGTCGATGGAGATTTTGGACCTGCCACGGAATCTGCCGTGAAGCAATTTCAAGGGTTGAAAGGACAGGCCACAACGGGAATTGCCGATGCCGCCGTTTGGCGGGCTTTGGGGCCGATTGTGGAAGAATTGCCCGTGCCTGAGCCGGACGTTGTGAACGCTGAAATCCTTCCGCGAGAACCGATGGATCCTTTGGATGGTCCGCCATTTGTCACATGCAAAGCCTGGATCGTCGTCAATGCCGAGGATGGTAGAGCCGTCGGAGGATATGAGGCGGAGTCTCCACTTCATATTGCGAGCACAACCAAGATGATGACCGCATGGTTGGTGACGCAGTTAGCCGAACACCAACCCACCGTGCTCGATGAAACGTTAACGATGTCCACTCGATCCGACGAGACTCGTGGTTCAACGGCCGATATTCGTTCAGGCGAAACGCTGACAATTCGTGACGCCTTGTACGGGTTGATGCTACCCTCTGGGAACGATATGAGTGTCGCTCTGGCTGAACATTTTGGAGCGAGGCTGACGCCTGGTGTGAAACCTGATAATGCCGCGACAACAAACAGTGACGACAATGCAACCGAAGCAGCCACCGATCCCTTGGCTCAGTTTGTCGCCGCGATGAACGCTGAGGCCGCTCGTCTTGGAATGACAAAGACGCAATTCAGCAATCCTCACGGGCTATCCAGTGACACTCATCTCTCGACAGCAAGCGACCTCGCGGTTCTGGCTCGCACAGCCATGACGAGCGAATTGTTCCGGCATTATGTTTCAACTCGTCAACGAGGCGCGACGGTTATAGGATCGGGCGGGTATTCGCGAAATGTGATGTGGAAGAACACAAACCAATTACTCGCCATAGATGGATACGACGGCGTTAAGACAGGCACGACAGACATTGCTGGTGCGTGTCTCGTTTCAACCGCTGAACGGGATGGTCGCCAATTGATCGTAGTCGTCCTTGGCTCTGCCGCATCCGAAGCTCGCTATGTCGACAGTCGAAATCTTTATCGCTGGGCATGGACGAAGCAGTAGGCAGGTTTCAATCGGCGGTCGACTATTATTTTCGGACATTGATGCTTGTAATTCGCAGATTTTGTATGGTCGTGGAGAGTGTGCTTCACATGTTTTAAAATTTGCTATGCTGCGTTCTTCATGCGTGTTCACTCATTCGGAAAAAGTTTTGAATTCATGCTCACTCTCGATCGATTTTCTTTTGGCGTTGGCGACCGATTCGCGCATCAGGCGAAAGCTCATTTGGCGGCTTTTCAGATGTTGGCGAAAAATGGCGTTCATGTCGCTCCTGTTTGGAATAAATCGAATCGCGAACACACGTTTATTGGTTCAGAACCACAAAGCGTGTTCGACGCGGCTCAGGCTGCGGTCAAAGAACTCGGCTGGGATCAGAGTTGGCACATTGATGCTGATCATATCAATTTGAACACCGTTGATCGGTTTATGTCGTGTTCGGATTTCTTCACGATTGACGTCGCTGATTCGATTGGCAAACCCGCCGCTGCCAAGGACGTTCATGCGTTTCTGGTTCGGCATCCCGAACTCGTTGGTTCTTTGGCTGTACCCGATGTCAGTTCGCCAATCACAACGACGCAGACTGAGGTTGAAAGAGTTGTCTCAAAGTATTTGCTGGCAGTTCAGGATGCCGGCAAAATCTATCGCCACATCGTAGCTGCAAAGGGCGAAGACAAGATCATTGCAGAAGTTTCAATGGATGAGACGGATCTGCCACAAACTCCGCCAGAACTGCTGATCATTCTGGCATTGCTGGCCGATGAGAAAGTCAAATTGCAAACCATCGCTCCAAAGTTTACCGGCCGATTTAACAAAGGTGTCGACTATGTCGGCGATCTGGTGCAGTTCGGAAAAGAATTCAATGATGATCTTGCCGTGATTGCATACGCGGTGAAACAGTATGGTCTGCCTGGCAATCTGAAACTCAGTGTCCACAGTGGCAGCGACAAGTTCAGTATTTATCCGATCATCCGAAAAGCTCTCGCCGGAACTGGTGCTGGTCTGCACATCAAAACAGCAGGGACAACATGGCTGGAGGAACTCATTGGACTTGCCGAAGCTGGTGGCGATGGCTTGGTTCTGGCAAAAGAAATTTACGCATATGCATTAGAACATGTCGATGAACTTTGCGCTCCATATGCCAGTGTGATCGATATCGATCGCAGTAAGCTGCCAGCGGCCGACATTGTGAATGGCTGGACTGGACCTCAACTAGCGAGCGCGTTGCGACATATTCCTGGTCACCCGGAGTTCAACGCAAACATGCGTCAATTGTTGCACGTGTCATTTAAGATCGCTGCAAAAGCCGGGAAACGTTACACCGATCTGCTGAAGTCGAATGAAGCCATCGTAGCCAAGCAAGTGACAGAGAATATCTTCGAGCGTCACATGAAGCCGCTGTTTCTGTGACTTCGTGGCTGAACTCGTCGACGTCAGCATTTCGCTGGTGATTGTAATTCATACTTTAGTATTCATAAAAATAATGACGATTCTCGACTCATAGCCGTCGAGCAATGAAAATCCTTCTATGCAAACTCGTCGACTTGGCAAAACAGGACTTCAACTTCCAATCCTCAGCTTTGGTGCGTCTTCACTGGGGCAGGAGTTTCGCAGCATACAGCTTGATGAAGCATTAAAAAGTGTCCACGTCGCGCTCGAATGCGGACTGAACTTCATCGATACGTCACCCTTCTACGGGCGTGGCATGAGTGAAGTGATGCTCGGGATTGCGCTACGCGGAATTCCACGCGATAGCTACACGCTGTGCACAAAACTTGGCCGCTATGATCTGCAGCATTTTGATTTTAGTGCGAAGAGAGTGGCGGAAAGTATCGATGTAAGTCTGCATCGACTCGGCACAGATCATCTGGACATCATTCTGTGTCACGATATTGAATTTGTGCCGATGCAACAGATCGTCGATGAAACAATTCCCGCGCTGAGGAAAATTAAGCAGTCTGGCAAAGTGCGTTTCATTGGCTTCAGCGGATATCCGCAAAAAATCTTTCCGTCCATCTGTGATCAGACAGATGTTGACTGTGTGTTGTCATACAACCAGTACACGCTCCAGAATACACGGTTTGTCGATGCATCTGTGCCATACCTGAAAGCCAAGGGCGTTGGTGTGATGAATGCAGGTCCGTTCTCGGCAAGGCTGCTGACGAACGCACCGCTGCCAGCCTGGCTGAAGGAGCCAGAATCCGTGAAAGCGGCCGCAAGAGACGCGGCAGCGCTGTGTTCAGAGCATGGCAGTGACATCGCGAAACTGGCATTGCAGTTTTCGTGTGCTCATCCAGACATCGCAACGACGGTCGCTGGTAGCGCGAATCCAGTCAACATCCGCAACTGGGCAAAGTGGCTCGCAGAACCGATGGACAAATCACTGCTGAAGGACGTGCTGGAGATCTTTGAGCCAGTGAAGAACCTCGGGCACCTGGAAGGATTGAAGGAAAACAATTAAGGTCGATCGAACACTCATCGTCGCCTTTCGCTCCGCGAAAGTAGCGTTCTTTCGCAGAGCGAAGGGCAACTGTTGCCAATCATTTCTTGTGGAAGCCATTCCAGCGTCGCCAGGCGTAGCTCCATTCCATCCACATTCGCATCATCGACCACAGCACTCGCATGCGTTCAAGTTGCTTGGCGGGCAGACGAGTCTGTAATGCCTGTGCTTCGCGAGCGGCCATGTCGAGTCCCCAGCGACGGGCCAGTAATCGGCAAAGACTGTCGGCTGATAAATCGGTGACGGTACTTTCTTCATCGAAGCCATCAAAGACTCCGACGTTGCTGTCATCGGCGATCAACCCTGCTTCGTCAGCGGCAACGAACAAACCGAATAGTTGCGACCGAGCCGGATCGATTTCCAGCGGTTGAGTATTCCTTATTGCGTCAAGGACCAGACGTTCGACGCCATCAACGATGTGCGATGCCAGTGACGACTTGACCGCGTCGCTTGACGCACGGCTGTCATTGTCAGTCGCTTCAGATCGAGTTTGTTTCGACGATGTCATTGTTTTACGGCACCAAAAGTTTGAGATCTGAAGTTTATCGCGTTCAATTCCCGGCATTCTATCCTTTCAGAACGGGATTGCCATCGGGCGCGTATCGAGGTCGAGGCTGTTTTACCCTCACGCTGTGTTGAAATGTCCGGTATACTTCGATGCCATCGTGG
>JAYVNW010000466.1:0-6983 GCA_043758225.1 Candidatus Kuenenia sp.
CTACGTGCGAGGCCAAAACATGATTACCGCCATTCCGATAAGACAAAGGAAAACGCCCACAAAATCGGGGGCCGCTGGTCGAATTCCGTCAACTTGCCAGAGCCAAATCAGCGCAACAGTGATGTAAACTCCGCCAAATGCTGCATATCGGATGGAAGAACCGCCGATGGAAGGCTGGCTTTGTCCGGCATTGTTTCGTTACTTCAATGTGGCACCGGCAGAATGGTATGTGAAGGCTGAAGAAATCAAATGAGTCAGATCAAATCGATCTCGAAATACCTGCTGGCGATTTTCATGATGGGCGCTGGCACAATGCACGTCGTAAACCCCGAAATCTACCTCAAGATCATGCCGCCGTATCTTCCGCTGCACAAGGAACTGGTTTTGCTGAGTGGCGTCTTTGAAATTCTGCTGGGAGTATTACTGCTGTTTCCACGATGTACACATCTTTCGGCATGGGGAATCATTGCTTTGCTGATTGCCGTGTTTCCAGCGAACCTGTATCTGTACCAACATCAGGATATACTCCCGGCATCGCCAGTAGTTCACTTGCTGAGGCTTCCATTGCAGGGACTGTTCATTCTGTGGGCGTATTGGCACACCAGACCGGCAAAGTAAAATCGTGAATCGGAAATCAATCATCCATGAAATTCTCCAAGATTACGCACTGCCAATTCACGGCGATCATGGTGTTTCTCATTGGGCACGTGTTCTGTAAAATGGGCTTCGCCTGTCCAAATTGACGAAAGCCAATGTGACAGTCGTTTCGCTATTCGCAGTCTTTCATGATTCACGCCGCATCACGACTGTACTGATGCTGATCATGTTCTGCGTGGTGCTGTTTTCGCTGCTGAAGTCCGTGGCCGGTTGTTTGAGGTTTCACACCAGGAATTCAATCTGCTGTATCGGGCCTGCGAAGGGCATACACACGAACGGACTCATCCTGACATTACGATTCAGACTTGCTGGGATTCAGATCGACTTGATCTTGGATGTGTTGGGATCACACCGCACCCAGGCAAACTGTGTACAGCAGTGGCAAAGACCAAAGAGATGATTCAATGGGCGGATGGACGCTTCATTCACATTTGTGAATGTCCGATATCACGCCTGTGCCACAAGTCGATCGGACCACAGGGTTAACCCGAACACAAGCAGTCTTTCCCATGCCACTCATGGTCGATGCCCTGCATCAGCAACGCACAATCGAATTCCACGGAACCGGACGGGAATAACTCCTGATTTTCGAAGAAACTGGATATGACTTTCTCCACATCCAGTGGCCTCACTTGCCAATTGAAACTAAGAAGTTCCATCCCGTCAAATTGACCCGGCTTGGCAGTGACAGAATAACCCAGCGAGCCACGTTCAAAGAAACTGGACGCTTCTTTCAGTGATCCGAAAACTGAATCTTTTGGCACATTGTCGGCAACATGCCCCTGCACCAACAAGTGCGTTTTCTTGTCGTCACTCGTCAAATCAACGGTGAAGTTGTCGTCATGCTCATCTACCTTAAAGACGGCGTGGCTTTGTGCTCCGGGGAATATTCGACCGCCCAGAATCGTGTTGATTCTGGAGGAAGTGTCTCTTCGAGGGACGAAAACCCCTTCCTTGGTCTCACCCTCGATATCCCACTCAACAGCGATGCGGTGGGCAGCGTTTTCTGAGGAAAGCCCCACAAACGCAGGCAGGAATTTTGGTCGAACGTGCTTTAGTCGAATCAGGCACACCCCCGCCATTCCTGACCCATTGATGAGTTTGGGGCGGAAAGGGGCCGGGAGCAACGGGGTGAGCACATCCGGATTTACCCGGTAGTTCACCAGAATTCTGCGGTCGATAAGTCCACGGATTACAGGGATTTTCATCATTGGCACCTTGTCTGAAGAACCGCAAGTCAAGGCGGCAATTAACGTGAGCGTATCAGGGTTGTTTGTCGTTCATGTCTGGCTTCGTTTCCGTTAGTCCAAGGCACAATCTTGGTGCGAACTGGCTTAAACTCAAAAACATCATTCAGACAACCGCTTCAGAATATCCAGTACCCCTTCAACTTCCGGATGTGGCGACACATAGGATGCTGATTTCTTGATTTCCGCTTCAGCGTTGGCAGGACAGCCAAACCATGCAACACGCTCAGCGATGAACCTGTCTCCCATCGTATCGCCGATTCCTGCTATTCGTACAGGATCAATGCCGGTCTCCGCCAGCAAGCGATCAATGGCAGTTCCTTTGTTGACGTGCCGAAGATCTCCCAGCACATCGTCCAGATAGTCCGGCAAGTCCAGGCATGAGTTCTCCTGAAACTTGTGAATCATCACCATGTTCAGGGTGGATGCCGGTCCCTTGAGCTTCTCTTTCAGGTCCGCTGAACTGCTGATGTAGGTGACTTTTTCGCCCGTTAATGTCGCAGTTTCGCCAAGTTGTTTCTCAAGGTCTTTACGATCATTGATCAGGCAGATCTTGTAGTCCTTCAGATCACCGCACATGCGGATCAAGCAACCCCGGTCCGAGTGTGACATGGATCCGGTAGGACGCGTCCACGACTATTTTTGCGATTTCATTCTCAGTCATGATAGTTCTCCCTGTCTGGTTCTCTTTGCGCCTTTGCGGCTATGAGTGACACATTTTGATTTCACGCAAAGACGCCCAGTCGCAAAGGAGTGCAAGTCAACCATGGACAGTGATCTCCTTGGCTTGGGTGCATCGGCGAGCGGCATGCGTCAGCTTGCCGGTACGTTGCGATTCGATTTGCATGGACGGAGAGAGTCGCAATGTATCCGGTGGGCTGCAGGATCTGTTCTTCCGGAAGAAACTTAGCTCCCCAGCCACTGGCGGCGATGGATTGCAGATCACTTTCCAGTGCCTTGAAGTAAGCCGCCACGGAACCTCGCACCTGATGCCCAGTCAGAATGCCCTGCGATGTGAGTGTCTTTGCCAGACTGTCCACACAGTGCCGTCGAAGTTCAAACACGTTTTTTGTTTCCGGCAGTCGTTCGATCTCTGCAAGGTTTCTCTTCCACCAGCCTGCGATGGCTTTCCGAAACACAACGTGCTTTGTCTGCAGGCCAGCAGCGGTTTCGATGACGGATTTGATTTGGTCTTTGGCGGTGATGGTTGGGGTGAAGTCGGCGTAGCCTAAAGTAGCAGGCACTCTCCGAGTGCCGTCCGCCAAAGCTGCGTCGGAGGATGAGGCTACGGCATTTGGAAAATGCCTGCTACTTTGGAACAACAGGTCTTTCACGCCCTCGTAGTTGCTGAAGAATTCTGACAGCGAATCAATCTCTGCAACCGGAATACCGCCGTGCAAATGGGCACGCACATCATGCGGCTCCGGCAGCGGACTGTTATCGACATAGCGGCAAATATTCAGATTCCACTCTTCCTTTTCCAGTTCCGCAAACGGCACGACTCGGGAATACTTATCCAGACTTTGCCGAGTTCGATAGACCTGAGCGATCTTTTCAATATCTTCGGCTCGCAGCGAGTTCTGGTTCTTGCCTTCCTTGAATTCCCGGTCGGCATTGATGAACAAAACTTCTATACGTTTGTCAGCACCGTTCTTGTTAATCACCAGCACACAGGCCGGAATGCCAGTGCCGTAGAACAAGTTACTTGGCAGACCAATCACGGCCTCCAGAATTCCGTCTTTGATGAACTGCTGACGGCAGGCTTTTTCCTCGCCGCCTCGAAACAGTACTCCGTGCGGCATGACCACCGCCATTTTGCCATCGGACTTCAGCGACGCCACCATGTGCTGCACAAACATCAGGTCAGCCTTCTTGCCACTTTCGGGCATGAAGTGACGGAACCGTTCTTTGAACTTCATCGTCTCCAGACTGTAGTTCTGGGAAAACGGAGGATTGGCGATGACTCGATCAAATCGCCGCAGTTCACCGTTCTTGTCCAGATGCAATGGTTCTTTGAGCGTATCGCCGTGGCGGATGTCGGCACTGCGAATGTCATGCAGCAGCATGTTCATTTTGCAGATAGCCCATGTGCCCCCGTTGCGTTCCTGACCGGCGAGTTCCAGATTGCGAGGATCACCGCCGATTTCCTGTACATGCTTCTTGGAACGGATCATCATACCGCCAGAACCGACAGTCGGGTCGAGGATGCTCATGCCTTCTTTGGGATCAATTAACAGAACCAGCAGTTCCACGACTTCGGTCGGCGTGTAGAATTCGCCGCCCTTTTTGCCCGCGCTGTCAGCGAAGTATTTGATGAGATATTCGTAAGCCGCACCCAGCAGGTCAGGGAATTCGGAATCATCATTTGCCAGCAGGATGTCTGAGAAGTGCTGAATAAAGTTGACCAGCGTGGTGTCGTCGAGCGTTCTCTGACCGACTCGCTGATTGAAGTTGATGCCTTTCAGAACATCCTGCAATGTATTGGGATTCTTATCTTCAACCGCCGCCAGTGCTTTGTTCAGCCCAGAACCGACGCTGGTTTTCAGATGAGCCAGCCCCTGATTGCGTCCTTCTTCATCGTTGTAATCCCAACGAGCTTCATCCGGTACGAAGAAGTCGTACTTGTCAGGATTGGCAAGCTGCTTTTCGATCAGTTCCGGCTTCATCTTCTTTGCGGTGTATTCATTCCGCATCCGCTGCTGATCTTCCTGAAACTGATCGTTCAGTCGTTTCAGGAACAGGATGCCGAAGATGAATTCCTTGTATTCCGAGGCATCCATGTTGCCTCGCAGAATATCGCACGCTTCAAACAGCTTGCGTTCGAGCTTTGGCAGCGTCAGTCGCTCTGCTTTCTTCTTCGCCGCCGGAAATGCCTGAGCCTTTGATCCGTTTGTTGCTGTTGCCTCAGAAGGCATTGAGTGACTCCGCATCGACTGTTCTGTGCATTGTTGACTGTTTAGTATCAGCACTCTACAGTAGGTCAGGCATCTGAGCAATCATTTGGGGGACTGGACAATGAGGTTCGGCGAGCGAGTCAGAGAACTTCGACTTCAGCGAAAGCTGACGCAGCAAAAGCTGGCGGAAAAAGTCGGTGTGACAGTCGGCTACATCTCGAAGGTCGAAAAGGAACGCCTGCAATTCGGCGACTATCCTTCTGAGAAGTTCATCCACAAATTGGCGGATGCACTTCAATGTGATGAGGACGAGTTGCTGCTCATGACGGATCGAGTGCCGCCTGCAATTCAGATGCGAGTTCTGGAACGACCTGATCTGTTCCGACAGTTGGCCGAAATGTCCGATGCGGAACTGGAACATTTGTTGGGTGACGTGATTGTCCGGGGCGACAAGTGATTGCCAATGAAAATCCTCTTCCTCCACGGTTGGCACTCGGTTCCCGGCGGCGTCAAACCGACGTACCTGACAGATCACGGTCACGAGGTCATCAACCCAGGCCTCAATGACGATGACTTCGATGCTGCGGTTCGTACCGCTCAAGCCGAATACGATCAGCACCAGCCTGATGTCGTTGTCGGCTCTTCTCGTGGCGGTGCAGTCGCTCTCAATATCAATTCCAACGACACGCCGCTCGTTCTCCTGTGTCCGGCGTGGAAGAACTGGGGAACTGTCAAGAGCCTCAAAGCGAACTCTTTGATCCTGCATAGCCGCAGTGATGAAGTGATCCCTTTTGCAGACTCCGAAAAACTGATTGCCAGCAACGGTCTGTCACCAGAGACGTTGATCGAAATCGGCAAGGATCATCGACTGGCAGATGATGAATCCTTGTCCGTCATGCTGTGGGCGTGCAACCTGCTGGCGTCAGGAGAAAAGTTGCCGTGGCAGGATGATGAACTGCAATCACCAGCAGAACATTCCAGTAATGGAAAAGCTACATCGCAAGAAGAAGCTGGCTACGTCTGCGATGCGTGTGGTGAGGAAATCATTACTCCACTGGACCTGACAGAAGGTTCAAGTCAGACGTATGTTGAGGACTGTCCAGTCTGCTGCCGAGCCAATACGATCCACGTCCAGATTGATGAAGATGGAAATGCTCAGGTCTGGGCGGAACCGGAACAGGACAACGAGTAATTTCAGGTCAGTGGCGATGAATAATTCATGGCATACTCCAAATCACTTGTTGAACGCATTCGCCATCTTGTCTCCCGCCAACGTGGAGTCACTGAGAAGAAGATGTTTGGTGGCGTTTGCTTTCTGTTGAATGGCAATCTTCTGGTTGGAGTCTGGAAGGATTCCCTGATTGCTCGTATCGGCAAGGACGCATATGAACCTGCCTTGCAGGAAGAATACGTCACCGAATTTGATGTCACAGGAAGGCCAATGAAAGGCTGGGTGATGGTGGAACCTAATGGCATCAACAGCGATCTCCAGTTGAATCACTGGATAGATCAGGCGACACAGTTTGTCCGGACGTTGCCGATCAAATGATCGCAATAATTATTCAGCAGAAACGAGTCAAACAGTGAGCCGAACTATCGCAATCGGCGACATCCACGGTTGCTCAATCGCTTTGGAGGCGTTGATTGAGGCAATCAATCCACAGTCAGACGATACAATCATTCCACTTGGTGACTATGTTGACCGTGGCATTGATTCAAAAGGCGTACTCGATCAACTGATTGAACTTCGCGACAAATGCAATCTGGTTCCGATTCTCGGCAACCATGACCAAATGATGCTCCACGCAAAGGACGGGCGATCGGACTTTCAATTCTGGCTGAACTGTGGCGGTGATGCTGCATTGGACTCGTATGGATTAACAGGAAAACTCGATCTGATACCACGCAACCACATCCGTTTTCTTGAATCATGTCGTTCGTATTTCGAAACGGATACCCATATCTTCCTTCACGCCAACTACAAGCCGGACTTACCGCTTGAACAGTTAGACGATCACACGATTCGATGGCTGTCGTTAAGGGATTACGTGCCGCCAAAGCTGCATTGTTCAGGTAAGATTGTCGTGGTGGGTCATACACCGCAGCCAGAGATTCTGGATTTGGAGTACTTAACCTGTCTCGATACCGGAGTCTGGAAAGCCGGATGGCTGACAGCACTGGATGT
>JAYVNW010000467.1:0-7055 GCA_043758225.1 Candidatus Kuenenia sp.
CTGGTAATGGTCCAGCCCTGGTTTCGCAGTCCTATGGTCGCAAAGACCGGACGTTCGTTCGGCGACGTGTAACCGAAGGCTCGGTTCACCGATGGAGAAAAAATCGCAGCAGCTCCAGCGGCACTAACACCATGGAGAAAACTGCGGCGTGTTGTTTGAGGTGATCGTGACATTGACAAAATCCTGTGGGAGAAAAGGTATAAACTACATGTGTTGAGAAGCATGCAGAATTCGGGAAGAAAGATGATACCGCAACGGATGGTGGATTGCACTCGATTAAGGCACGACAGGGATACCAATTGTAGCAATCACGCTCCGCGTGATGAGCCCACAAGAAGGTCGCTTGATAAAATATTCCGCGTGCCAACGTTTTAAACGTCACATGCTGCTCTAGAAAAGTCGCACCGTTGCTGGTTGATGGACGCTGTGCGATGGGGGCTCATCACGCGGAGCGTGATGGCTACATTGGGGCCGAAGGCCGCTGTGCGGCTTAGCATGCTGCCAGCATCGATCAGATCATCGCAGCTGAAATTGCCGCAAACTCAGTCAAGATGGACAGGCATTGAGGCGGCTCGGCGAGTACCGTGTCGGAGACTGTGCAGTTGCCTGTCGCTGAAACAGGTGATCACTATGACTTGACTTGGCACTTGCATTGCAGCCGCTCGAAGTTTACGACACATCAAACTGCGATCCCGGCAGTGTGCAGAAGCGAGCTTTCGAGATTTCGCGAGAGCTCCGTTCACAGCCAGATATGTGCGGCAAGGAACACGCAGGCTGTGATCAGCATGCCACAGAGCAATCGGGTGGTTTCCAATAACTGGACAGAATCATCCTGCAATAGGTTCCAGGGGAACTCGAGTGAAGAGTCTTCAGACGTGGATTCTTGCGGGAGCATTTAGGATCAACCAGACACAGGCCATCGATTCAACAAAGGCCCGGATATACCGGATTTGCCGATTTTGCGGTTCCGGGTTGCTGAATGCCACTACTGCCGCTTAGATTCCAGCGGGAATGCCGAAAAAAGTCTAAACCCAACGTTCTGCGAGATTCTTACCCGATTGAGTGGCCGCTTCTACGTTACAATTCAGAGCGGTGCTGAATCGCATATATTCTTGAGCTGGCTCAGCTTAGCTTCGTAAGTCAATGACAAAAACGCAGGCTGATGGTCTGTTCGGTGGTGTTCCGTACCGGGATCAGCACACTTGCTGATGCGAGGCGGCTGATCCGAAACATGTAGATTTCTAAGATGATAGATGGCAACGAAACACGACTGGACGAGCCTCGCGCGGAAGCCCCGCAGTCGAGTGAGGAACTCGGCATGTCTGCATCGCCACCGCCTGTACCTCAAGCCTCCGCGTCAGAGAAGTCTGTACTGCAAACAATTGAACAGCGTGGCAGCCAGAAAAAACGCCGCAAACCACCAGCATGGGCTCGCAAGGTTGGTACCGCGATCATCGTCAGCAAACGATTCTTCCGCGAGGGACTTCCAGGCTCGATCAAGCGCCGCAAGCGTGAAATCATCACCGGTGTGGTTAGTTTTCTGATTCACCTGGTCGGCGCATTGTTGTTGACAATCTGGTTGCTGCCGCCGGAATCGCGCGATAGCGTGATTGCGATCATCAGCGGTCAGGTCAATGACGAAGAGCTCGACGAACCAGTCGCAATTGTCGAAGTCGTACAACCGGAGAGCATGAAGGATCTTGAGCTCGACAGCACTGTAAAGCAAATCGTGTCCGAACTGGACAAGGGGCTGCATCGCGAACAGTTTGACTCACAGGAAGACACGGAGTTGCGGATGTCGTTGGACCTTGTCGAACTGGGTGATGTCCCGGTACTGAAAGGTGACTTCGGCGGACGTTCGTCGGCTGGACGCCGTGCTGCGGTGAAAAAGTACGGCGGGACGGTCGAGAGCGAAAAATCCGTCAATCTTGGGCTCACGTGGCTGCAGTCGATTCAACGGAAAAATGGATCGTGGAGTTTTGGCGATGTTGGTGGAGCCGGCTCGCCAGGAAGTATGAACACAACCGATGTCGGAGCCACATCACTGGTATTGCTGTGCATGTTGGGCGGCGGTCACACACATCAAACTCCGGGGCAGTATCAGGAAACTGTTCAGAAGGGTTTGGCGTGGCTGGCTCAAAGTGCCATCCGTTCGCAGGGTGGAGCCGACATGCGTGGTGCGCATCAGGGCAATTCCGGAATGTACGTTCAAGGGCTGGCTACGATCTGTCTAAGCGAAGCATCGGCAATGGAGCCTAAAGATCGCGATCTGCGTCGCCTTGCATTGGAAGCCGCGCGGTTCATCGAAAAAGCCCAGGGCAGCGACGGCGGATGGCGATATCAACCGCGTGAAGTTCCCGGAGATACATCCGTCGTTGGCTGGCAAGTGATGGCGCTACAAAGCGCGAAAGCTGGCGGTATTACGGTCGCTCCGGATTCGTTCAGTGATGCAAGGAAGTTTCTGAATAAAGTGCAGGCGGAAGATGGTGTTTACTATGGATACACAGATTCACAAAAAGGCCGCGGCACGACGACGGCTGTTGGCTTGTTGTGCCGTATGTATCTTGGCTGGAAGCGGGAAAAACCACAGCTGAAGCAAGGGGTTGAGTTCCTGTCGGGTCTTGGTCCCAGTCGAGACGATATCTACTTCAACTACTATGCGACTCAGGTGATGCATCACTGGGACGGTGAGTTATGGGACAAGTGGAATGTCCGGATGCGTGATCAACTTGTGGAGACTCAAATCAAAGACGGTCCCGGTGCTGGGAGTTGGGATGTCACTGATCCGCACGGTAATACGGGAGGCCGTATCTATCAGACGGCTCTCAGTTTGTTGACTCTGGAAGTCTACTACCGCCACTTGCCGATCTATCGGCGCTTCGATTCAGACGAGAAACCAGCGAAGGAATCGGTGTCTGTTGTAAAGCCGTGATGCTTCAGTCCAATATATCCCCTAAGAAGGTTGCTCCGTCGCCGTGGCCTGATTTTTCCAAAGCCACGAGTTCATTGTCGAGTCATGACACAAGGATCTGGTATGCTGATCGCATGAGCGTTCCTTCCCCCAATGACGACGGCGATACGGAATTTCAGTTGCTGGGCATGCCCACGAACGATGATTCTCATGCTCTGCGCTCGCGGGAACCGTTTGAGTTGCTGGTATCACAGTTTGTCGAAGAACTGCGTCATGGAAAGAGGCCTTCGGTTGAGCTTTATGCACGCAGATTTCCGCCACATGCTGCAAGAATTCGAGAAGTATTTCCTGTGCTTGCCATGCTGGAACACGCTCGGATTGCCAAAGAAGGCCAGTCGATCCGACGCAGCATGCCGGACCGATTTCCGTTCACGCGGATCGGCAACTGCGAACTCATCAGCGAACTCGGCCGTGGCGGCATGGGAGTCGTTTTTCACGCTCGGGATCTGCAATCCGGGCATCAAGTCGCGGTAAAGATCCTACCGTGGCGAGTTTCCATCGTTCCCGAATGGGTCGCGAAGTTTGAGCATGAAGCGCGAACGACGGCTCAGCTGCGGCATCGCAATATCGTGCCCGTGTTTCGATATGGTCAGGAAAACGGCTACTGTTTCTTTGTCATGCAGTTCGTGAATGGCATTGGACTCGATCGTGTCATTGATCGACTGCGTGAATCCGACGGTGTGGTTTATGCAGAGGAAATTCACCGACAGGAATCGCAGCGGCTTTCAGGCGCGATGAAAGCTATTCCGATCGCAAAGGCGATGTCCGAAACAGACGCTGATAATCCTAAACGTCGCAGACTCACAAGTTCTTCGTGGAACAGCTTCACCAAGATAGGAGTCCAGGCAACGCAAGCGCTGCGGGCCGCTCATGCGGCCGGTGTTCTGCACAACGACATCAAGCCGGGCAACTTGCTTCTGGACGCGGAAGGACGAGTCTGGGTCACGGACTTTGGTCTCTCGCAGCCGATCGAAGAACGTCGTTCAAAACCCACTGGCAGTGCGGTCGCTGGTACACTGAGATATATGGCACCCGAACGACTTCTGGGACAGCAGACGGCCAGCTGTGATCTCTATTCGATGGGCGCGTCGCTGTACGAACTGTGTCTGCAGAGATCAGCCTTCGATCATCCCAATCGTGAAGAACTCACGCGGATGATCATGGAAGTAAGCCCCATCCGTCCACGCGCGATCGTTCGCGATTTTCCACGCGGGCTGGAGACCATCATTCTGAACTGCCTGGAGAAGCATCCGGCTGATCGATATCCAACCGCTGACGCACTTCTTGCCGACCTGCTGCGACACGCTCGTGAACAAAGTGTCAGCTCCACAAGTCGCCGATCCTTTTCCGGATTCTTCAAAGCCATCCTGCAGCATGTGTCGGGAAAGCCTGGTCTGGATGCGCAGAAATAATAACCTGTTGATTCGTAGGCGATTCGACGGTGGCACGTATTCAAGTGCGCAGGAGCTGAGATGGCAGATTTATCGGGCAACTTCGAAAACCCGTATGCCCCACCTGAGGACTCTGCCGCAGCCGAACCAGCGGCCAACCAGCTTGAGTCCGCATGCAAGTGGCTTCGTGGAATGGCGTGGGCTGGTTCGTTTTATCCCGCCTCGAGTGCCCTCCAGCTCATCGACAAAACACGGCGAAGTGATAGCCTCAAACTCGTGATCATGCAGTGTCTGATCGTGGGCCTTGTCGCCATATACATTGTCTGGATTTCGAATCGGCTTCGACGCGACTTCAACAAGACTACAAATTGGCTCGCTGGACGGCCGTTATCGGGTGCGGTTTATTCTTTCCAATACTCACGATTCCTGCCTTCATGGCGGTGTCGCGCATGGCGACATATCGTAGATCTCAATCAGAGACTCCGTCCTGACCGCTGGCGTCTCGCAGAGCGAACTCGATCGGCGGTTACTGTAGGTCCTGCTTGCCGAGCAGGACTTCGCGGCTTGCCGCGACCTGCCACCAGACGAGGTGCCACGTCAGCATCACGCCCCCGCAGATCAAGCAACGCACTACGCCAACACAGCGTTATCTCGCGCGTCCGGTTCACCTCGCGGCGAAAGTCCGTTCCGGCAGAAAGGACCTACTGACTTTCGCTCAACCGCCTTTGTCGAGTAAATTGCTTCGCAAGGCTGCGGCCTTAGATCTTACCGCGCGAATTTCAATGGAACGATCACATGTCTCGCTTACTTGCCATTCTGTCACTCGTGTCCGGAATCTACATGCTGCCTGCCAACTACGCCAAGGCCGATGAAGGCATGTGGCTGTTTAATGATTTGCCCGCAAAACTGCTCAAGGAACGCTATGGTTTTGAACCGACACCGGAATGGGCCGAGCACTTGATGAAATCCTGCGTGCGATTCAACGTCGGCGGATCGGCATCGTTTATTTCCAGCACAGGACTGGTCCTTACGAATCATCACGTCGGCTCAGATACGCTGTATAAGCTTTCCACGCCGGACCGAAACATCATGGACGTGGGGTTCCACGCGAAAAGTACGGATCAGGAACTCAAGGCTCCGGATCTGGAGCTCAATCAGCTTGTCAACATCAAAGACGTTACGGCGGAGATTAAGGGCTCAGTCACTGACGGCATGACGACAGAACAAGCCGTGGCAGCTCGGCGAGCCATCATAGCGAAGATTGAAAAGGCGGCCCTCGACGAAACGGGGCTCAAGAGCACAGTGACCACGCTGTACGGCGGCGGCAAGTATCATCTGTATCAGTACAAGAAATATACCGACGTGCGATTGGTGTGGGCCCCGGAAACAGCGGCGGCATTCTTCGGTGGCGACGCGGATAACTTTGAGTATCCTCGGTACTGTCTCGATGCGTGTATTTTTCGAGTCTACGAAAATGACAAACCCGCCAAGATAGAACACTTCCTGAAATGGTCCGAAAACGGTCCGATGGAAAACGACGTGGCGTTTGTGTCCGGCAATCCTGGCCGCACAAGTCGCATCTACACCATGGATGCGATTCGCTATCAGCGCGACAAGGCGCTGCCACAGACATTGAATCGCTTGCGGCGTCAGGAGATTTTGCTGCAACAGTACGGACTACGCGGCATCGAAGAAACTCGTCGCGCGCGAGACGATCTTTTTAGTGTGCAGAACTCCCGCAAGGCACTGCTGGGGATGTTGGCAGGTTTGCAGGACCCGCAAGTCCTGTCGGACAAAGCTGCGGCAGAAAAATCGCTGCTGGCCGCCATCAATGCGGATACAAAACTCAAATCGCTGGCTCCGGCGTGGCAAACGATTTCTGAAACATCAACCAAACGCGCTGAACTACTGGGTCAGGGTTCGGCTGTGAATTCGCATCTGTTTGGCATCGCCCTGCAGCTCGTTCAGATGGCTGAAGAAGATCAAAAGCCTTCAGAAGAACGACTGCCTCAGTTCGCCGACGCAGGCCGTGAATCACTGTTGCAGCAACTGTATTCAGAAGCTCCCATCTATACGGATCTCGAACAAGTGCTGCTGACCGATTCGATCTCGAAGACGCTCGAACAACGCGGCTTCGACGATCCGCTAAGCCAACAGATTCTGGCTGGCAAGAGCCCCTCTGACCGCTCGGCTGACTTGGTGAGCGGGACGAAACTGCTGAGCGTTGAGAATCGCAGGAAGATCGCATCTGGCGGGATTGAGGCGATCAACAGCAGCGACGATCCAATAATCCAGCTGGCGAAGATTGTGAATCCGGAAGTGCGTCGTCTGCGCACGATTACGGATCAATTGGATGAACAGGACAAGCAAGCGTACGCAAGGATCGCCGAAGCTCGGTTTGCAGTGGAAGGCACATCATCGTATCCGGATGCGACATTCACATTGCGATTGGCGTTCGGTCCAGTGAAGGGCTACGAACAGGACGGCAGGCAGATTCCCGCATGGACCAACATCGGCGGCGCATTTGAACATGAAAAACAACATCAGGGTCAGGCGGATTACGACCTACCGCTGTCATGGAAAAAAGCCGAACCAAACCTGAACAAATCGACGCCGTTCAACTTCGTCAGCACGGCAGACATTATTGGCGGCAATTCCGGAAGTCCGGTTGTCAATCGAGCCGGTGAACTTGT
>JAYVNW010000468.1:0-3380 GCA_043758225.1 Candidatus Kuenenia sp.
AAACCAACAGAAAACAAAGTGACTTGTGACCATGAACTATAGGAGTTACCGCTTTGAGCACGCACCCAAACTCTGTAGTCTCCAACTGGCACATCCTGCAACGCGGTAAACGTTGTTGTTTTTATGAACTGATTCCGAATGACAACGGCTCCAGTGTTTGAGTCGGCAACCCAGAGATCGTAGCTGGTTGCACCTGTAACAGCCGACCATGAAAACGTCGGCGTCCGATCAAATGTACCGCCGCCAATCGGTTGGTCAATAACAGGTGGCGCAAGCACCGTGTGAACAACTCCAACGCTCCATTGCCCCGCTTCTCCCTGTGCATTCAAGCCTCGCACCCAAATCTTATACGTACCAGACAGCAATTCGACAGGCGAAGTGAAAGACGTTGTTGTCAGTGCTGAAGTGCCGGCCCGGTAGATGACTTGAGGTTTGTTGGTTGTCAGGTTGTTAACCCACAACTCATACCTGGTCGCATCTGGAACTGCCGACCATGTGATTGTCGGGAATTTGCTGCTCGCAATGGTGACAGTAGGTGATGGAGAAGTAATCACAGGCGGCGTATTGACGAAGAAATCTTTTCCGACGCTCCAAAAGCCTGCAATTTCCTGTTGATTAATGGCACGCACCCAAACTCGATACCGACCAATTCCGAGATTTTCCGGAGGCACAAATGAATTCGTCGGTACTTTGATATTGCGGACAATCTGGCTTACACCGGAACTAAGATTTGAGATCCAGACGTCATATCTCAATGCGCCAACGAGTGCATTCCATCTAATTGTAGGGCGTGATACTGCAGTCACAGCAGCAGGAGCCGAGATGACTGGCGGTTCATGATCTTCAACCACGATGCCAATTGTTCCAGCGACAAAACTTGTAGCTTTCGCTGTAATTGTCACGTTCTGTGACCCATCGACAATTGCGTCATCGACTGCCGTGATTGGGAAAGTTACGCTAGCCACCCCCGCTGGGATAGTCACAGATGTGGGGACCGTCGCTTCGGTCGTGTCGCTGCTGGTCAAAGTAACAACAAGTGCCTGTGAAAGATCTCCCGTATTGCTGCGAGTCACAGTGCCGATCGAGGCAGTACTGCCGGCATTCTCAAGGAATGTGGTATTTGAAGCGGTGATCGTGAGTGTTTCGTAGTCCGTAATTGTCACGACAAGATCACCGTCGGTGATCGCAGTTGCCGCTGCGTGAATACTCGAAGTCCGCGTACCATCCAGAATCGAATTGTCCAACACGGAAACATTAAACGAGACACTCGGGCTGTTGGCTGGAATCGTCACAGTTGCCGGCACAGAAATCCCTGCCCCCGCCGTAAGTGTAACGGTCATCGGCAACGACAGGTCAGCCTGATCCTGTCTCTCCACAACCACCGTGAACAAACCGACGTTTTCTGCGATGATTGGTGTTGATGTAGACAGCTTAAGTACAGGCTCCAGATCAAGCACTGTCACCACATATGTTTGGTCATCACCATACTCCGGTGCTATCGCAGTGAGCGTTACAAGTGTGTTGCCGTCAATGATGTTATTGTCAATCGCGTCGATCGGGAACGTTACCGACGACCTGTTGGCTGGAATCGTCACCGAAGTCGGCACGGTCAACTTGTTCGTATTGCTGCTGGTCAACATAACGACGTACGGCAGGCCGATGTCGGTATTTCCACGTATCAATTTTCCAGTAATAGCGCCTGGGCCCGCGTTTTCGTACACCGACGATTTAAAGAGTGCCAGTGTCATCGTTTCGGAATCGGTGACATCAACAGTATCACTGCCGAGTGCATAATCGCTGACACTAGTACTTGTTGCATTACTAGTGTTTGTTGCATTGATAGTGACAGTCGTCGTTCCATCCAGCAGTGAGTTATCGACGGCATTTAGCGGGACAACAACTTCCGATTGATTCGCAGGAATGACAACTGTAATTGTGTTGCCGGTATTAAAGACGGCTTTGTTGGCATTTGAAGTTTGAAGCACGACGTTAACGGGTGCCAGTCCAACGGTCTTCATCGTCATCGACCAACCGAGAAGGCGACCGATATCAGAGTTGTTGTCGTCGTTCACTTCGAGAAGCCACGTACCGGCAGTTGACTCCGTATTGAAATCACTGAGTCTTCCTTCAGGCATGAAACGACCCGTATATGGTTGGGTGCCTTTGAGGATGGAGGAATTGGCCTGATCATCAAACACAGTGTCTGTCATCAGCGTACCGTTGTTCGTCAGGTCAGTAAACAGCTCAACTCGCTTACCGCCTGGACTGATCAGGAACACATCCAGGTCACCAAGCCACTGATGCTGGAAGCTCAGGGTAACTTTCAAATCGGTAACTCGCGAAACCTGCTTAGGTACCACAATCGGAACGTAGATTCGTCCGTTGTCGGGGATATCATAAACAGCAGGATTACTGAACTCCTGTGTCGTATTGAAATAAAACGGCCCACCGACGTCTGTACGCGACACTTTCACACTGGTTGCGTTTGCACCGGCCGCTTCACTAATACTGCTAGCGACAACATCGACCTTGATGCCTTCCGCATCCAACACGTCTATTCCCTGCGTCACGTCCAGGAATCCAACCGACGACGCGGTGATCACAACGCTCTGAGTTCCGTCCAGAATATTGTCGTCGATCGCATTAAGTGGCACGACGGCACTCAGCTGCCCGACGGGAATCACAACGAACGGCTGTACTGAAATCTCAGAGGTGTCACTGCTGTTCAACAGAACAACGACGTCTCCTGCTGGAAGTGTCTGTTCAACTCCGAGAGTGACAAAGACTTCCGATGTCCCAACACTGATTGATGTCATCGACGTGGTTGCCGTATGCATGCGGATAATGGAGCCATCCCGGCTTGTGAGCAGCAACTGGCCAGTAATATTCAAATCGATGTCGATCAGCTCAGCCACGCCTGTAATTCTTGTCTCAAGGACCGATCCGGCACTGTTGAAATGGTATAGGTTCCCATTTTTTCCCGCACCCCAAACTGATCCATCGGCGGCCACGGCGATTGCATTCACTGGCATTTCAACATTGAAGTATCGCACCAGATTCAGGCTGGTTGGGTCGTATTGTCCAATCACCGTGCCAGCCACGTCCAGAGCGTAAAGTGCATTGTGAAACCCTGCAAACACATCGCGATATCGATATAATGATGGCCGCAATCCCGGCACGTCGTCCCCACCGAGTGCAAAAACACCACCTCCCGCAGCAACGGTCACATTACGAAGGAGCACTCCAGTCGCACTGAAGACTTTCAGATCGGGGCTGGCGTAATCACCCAGAAAGATTTCGCCATTGACCGTTGCCAAACCGTAGGCTGCCGCCGTAAGACCGGTGCTGAAGCGGCCCTCGAGTGCACCTGTCTGAGGATT
>JAYVNW010000469.1:0-2526 GCA_043758225.1 Candidatus Kuenenia sp.
ATTGCGTCGCTCCTTCGTCAAAACTCTACTGAACAAAACACCCCTCTTGACGAAGCGAATTACATTGCAATGATTGGACCAAACACACTGGCGACATGCAATTCCCCTAGTCGGGTGCCAAAGACTACTAAGCATTTGACCTGCAAGAATCTATGATGAAATTGCCTCTGCAAACACTTCTTATTCGGTTTGCTGAAATCGAGATTCGGCACACTACGCAGTTTTGGCGGAGTACATCACGCTAGGAGCCACGGTCGCATTATTGTCTTTGTGTGCGGTTCTTGTTGCATTGTTTTGTTTCCGCAATCGCCATCAACCTCTCGCGGCTGGTACGATTGCAGCTATGATTTCGATCATCTGCATGTGGGGCGCTTTAATGACCGCTCTCAATTGCGTACTTTCATTGATGTTATGGCTTTGGTGGTGGTCATGCGATTTTTCCATTAGTGGCATCACATCACGACGCATCGTAATTCGCAAGCCGACGACTTGGCAAGCCGCGACAATTGGCTTCTGGGTGTTTTGCGTTGGGCTCATCGTTGTCGAAATGTTTTTAACAGAAGCTGAGTAGGAAGCAAAAGACATGACAGCGTACTTTTAGTCCGCCACGTGAACTCGTTGGCGGACCTGGGAATCGAGTGCCGCCACCGGTCATCACACCACCACGACGTGGAACTTCGAGAACCAGCCGACGCTTTACTAACTGTACTCAGCTGGTCGCCGTGAAGATGGCATACAACGGTGACAATCGCCGCACTCAGATTCAGGAGCCGAAGGATGACGAAGATCACAAAGTTTGTGTGGGATTCGGTTGATGATTGCGTCATCAGCGAGCTTGATAGTGCAGGAAATTTGCAGGCCACTCACACGAACGAACCGCACCAGCACGGCGGCGTGCTCAGCCAGCGACTAGGCACAACGACACACTACCATCACCACGACGCCCTTGGCTCAACCCGATTCCTGACCGACAGTTCCGGCAACGTCACTGACACCTACCTCCACGACGCATGGGGGAATTCCGTCGCTACAACGGGCACCGCAGTCAATCCTTTCAAATGGGTCGGAAAGTACGGCTACTACACTGACCATGGCACCGGACAGGTCTACGTCAGAGCAAGAATGTATCAGCCGACAGTAGCGAGGTGGTGCAGTGTTGATCGGTGAGGGTTTATCGAGGGGCCAAACGTCTTTGTCTATTCAAATAGTATTCCAACTCTTGTCGCTGATCCGACTGGTCAAAGCCCGGGGTTTATGTGCCCACTCAGTTGTGGGGGAGCAGAAATCGGAACGATGTTTGATCTGTCTCCTGTCACTGACTACCTTGATATTGATAAGGATGCTCAAGATCACGTGATTCGGGGTGCAATTCGGCTCGAAGGTGTAGTCAATTCGAAATCGCCGTGTTGTTTTGAGTCGGTGAAATTCATTCAACCGGATACACCGCTCACTCTGTCGCAGTCGAGTTGTTACCCGTCTGGCCGCTTCTGTTTTTGCACTGTCGTTGATTGTGTCACGGGAATCGACGGACTGATTAGCGAATCCGACATGGGTGACAAGGATTGGCAGGATCCAAACGAGGTTTCGGAATTGATTCGGAGGGCGAAAGGCCGAGTTTGCAAACGGTGACAAACGAAGGTCAGCCGACTGCCGAACTGTCAGCGGGCGACGTATTCCTGGGACGCATGCGTTTGATGCGATCTCGGGGCACTCGCACGTCGGAAATTTACCAAATCGAACATTCCGGAGAATTTCTTTTGTAGTCATTACAAACGTAGAAAATACCCACTTCCCGACTCACTCCTCATTGCAAAAATGTCGGGCTTGATTTTCGCATTGATGAACATCCTTTCGGTCGAATCGCATTTTTCAAGGTGGCCATCGTTCGCAGAGAAGTCCTTGGCGACAACCCAACAAATCTGCCAGTGGTCAGTTTTGTAAAATTTTCTATCCGACTTTGACGACTCCGAAGGGTTTCGACGTGCGATTGCGCTGCCCAATCCGCCCCTCCGCTGAAGGCCGAAAAAGTTGGCTAAACTTTCTTAGTAAGGCACTTGCATTCTCTATTCCAAACCGATTTTATCCCGGCGCGCTGCGTCCCCATGTACGTGGCCCTCCCCTTGTTGCCCTCCGTTGACACAACGACTGCATGAGTCGATCCGTTCAGGTTGTAATCTGAAACATCAGACTCTGGCTCCAGTTGCTCAGTGCTCCGGTTGCACTGATCGCACGCACCCAGACGCGGAACGTTCCCAGCGGCAAGGCGCTGATCCTTGTGTACGACGTTTCTGTCACACCGCTGATGTTGATAATGGCCCGAACGTAGGTATCCGTTCGATCGACCCAAACCTGGTAGCTGGCAGCACCAGCGACCGGCTTCCATGAAAAGGTCGGAGTCGTATCGTTGGTTGATCCCAGCGGAGCTAACAACTCAGGTCTGCCGCCGATGGTAAAGTCCACAGGGTTCGCCCACTGGCCTCGGTAATTGGCACTCGCCGCGAGTACCCGCCAGCGGTAGTGTCCTTC
>JAYVNW010000470.1:0-1674 GCA_043758225.1 Candidatus Kuenenia sp.
CCTGCGTTGGGCCGACCTGCTGCGTGTGGAAGACAAAACACTTGACCCAAAAGGCGTCGAAGTCTTCTATCACTGGATTCACGACAGTATCGCGAGCGACAAGCCACTGAACCAGTTCGCCGCTGAAATCGTCGCCGCTCGAGGCAGCACATATACCGAACCACCCTCGAACTTTTACCGCGCACTGCGGACGCCGGAAGAACGAGCCGAATCGGCGGCTCAGGTTTTTCTGGGAGTGCGCCTGCAATGTGCCAAGTGCCACAACCATCCGTTTGATCACTGGACTCAGGATGACTATTACGGCTGGACCAACTTCTTCGCGCGTATCGACTACAAGATCATTGAAAACAAACGCCGCGATGAAAACGACAAGCACGAATTTGATGGCGAACAAATCGTCTTCATGAAAGACGAAGGCAACGTCAAGAATCCAACGACAGGGACGACTGCAGGATTACGTTATCTCGGCGATGGCGACAATGCAGCATCCGACGACCAGTCCGCAGATCGACTTCAAAAGCTTGCTCAATGGCTGGGATCGCCGGACAATCATCGCTTCGCAGCGACTCAGGCAAATCGAATCTGGTTCCAGTTAATGAGCCAGGGCATCGTTGATCCGATCGATGATTTTCGTTCCACGAACCCACCATCCAATCCTGAATTACTCGACGCCATCACAAAGGAATTCATCGCCAACGGTTATCACGTGCGTCAATTGATGCGATTGATTTTGAACTCGCAGACATATCAATTATCGTCCGAACCCAACGACACCAATCGTGACGATGTCACGTCGTTTTCTCATGCCATTCCACATCGTCTGACCGCGGAACAAACCATCGACGCCATCAGTCAGGTTCTCGACGTCTCGGCAAAGTTCGGCGGTTACCCCGACGGCACGAGAGCCGTGCAGCTCACCGGAGTCCGCAACGGAGGTCATCGTTACAGTCGTCCGGAAGTCGGCGACAAGTTTCTCGCACTGTTCGGCAAACCCAGCCGCCTGCTGACCTGCGAATGCGAACGCACGGGCGAAACAACGCTGGCACAGACGATGGAAATGGTCAGTGGCGAACTGATAACAGAACTCCTCAACGATCGCGGCAACCGCGTCGCAGCCTATGTGGAATCCAACGAAACCGCCGGCCAGTTCATCGACAATCTCTGGTGGACCGCCTTCAGCCGCTCACCGACGCAAAACGAATCCGCCGCGATGCGGGACCACATTGCCAATAGCCGCGACACAAAATCCGCACTGCAGGACATTGCATGGTCCGTGTTGAATTCAAACGAGTTCCTGTTGCGGCGTTGATTCAAAATGCGATTCACGCGATGGATCGAAGAACTGACGTTCTGCCACTCGCCCTGGGTATGTTGGACTCGCATGGTTGTCAGGACGATTTTTGTCAGGACGATTGACTTCAGCCTCATTGTCCTGTCCGTAATCGTCCTGTCAACTGGGATGGCTCCGCTTCACGAATCGTCAGTGACTCTTCAAAATTTCCTTCACAACATTCCCATGCACATCCGTCAGGCGGAAGTCGCGGCCGGCGTGGTGAAAGGTGAGTCGTTCATGATTCAGACCCAAACAGTGCAGGATCGTCGCTTGAAGGTCATGTATGTGAACAGGGTTTTCCGTAACGTGAAATCCAAAATCGTCGGTGGCTCCGAACGTCA
>JAYVNW010000471.1:0-3832 GCA_043758225.1 Candidatus Kuenenia sp.
ATGATTGATGTCAGCAATCGCTTGGCAACACTTCAGGCGAAGGACGATCTATCGGAAGATGCGCAGGAACTACTGGAAGATGCCGAGACGCATTTGTATCGAAGTCAGTGCAACTGCACATACTGGCATGGAGCCTTCGGCGGTCTGTATTTGCCACACCTTCGAAATGCTGTTTATAAAGAACTGATTGAAGCCGAAATGTTGATGGATCAGGTGACTCGGGGCGTTGGTGCATGGGTTGATGTGGCAGTCGGAGATTTCAACCTTGACGCTCGCCAGGAAGTAAAACTGAGCAATCATCGCATGGTGGCATTGCTCTCGCCGGCGATGGGCGGTCACTTGTATGAACTTGATCTCAAAGCCAATGAAGTCAATATTCTGGCGACCCTCAATCGTCGTCCGGAACCGTATCATCAAAGAATCATCGATCACGCAAATAATGTCGTGTCTGCCGGCGATGCAAATCTGGCGGCCGTTTCGAAGGAAATCAGATTCCGTCAGCCAAATCTGGAAAAGAAGATTAGTTACGACAAATGGCCACGCAAAAGCCTGGTCGATCTGTTTCTGCAACCGGGTGCAACACATGAAGATTTCCGTCGTGGCAACTCCATGATCGGAGATTTTGCCACAGGCACGTATGAAGCCAGTGTCCGCAAAGGCGATCAGAAGATCGCTGTTGAGATGCGACGCAGGGGCCGCGTGAGTGATCTGAATGGCGAGGTGCGCAAAATCGTCGTTCTGTCATCGGATCGGCCAAATGAAATATTGATACAGTATCATGTCGCCGGGTTTCCACAAAATGTGCCATTGCACTTTGGTGTGGAGCTGAATTTTGCCGCAATGCCAGGCGGTGCCGATGATCGCTATTTTTATGACGCCGCCGGTCAACGCCTCGGCACTCTGGATACCATGCTGGACCAGCGGAAATCAGAACGTCTCAGCCTTGTTGACGAATGGCTTGGACTGGACGTCAGCGTAGAAATGTCGCGAGCGGGTGGCATCTGGACAATGCCGATTGAGACCATAAGTCAGTCGGAAGGCGGATTCGAAGCTGTCCATCAAAGCGTCTGCATCGTGCCTCACTGGGAATTCTTGATGCCCGACCAGGGACCATGGGTTGTGGATTTGCGAATCGTCTTCGATAGCAGTGTCGCCGCCGCTCGAAAGCTTGTTCAGGCTTCGGCAAGGCCGAAAATAGCTGAGGCTACTGTCGGGTCTATTGCCACCGGAGATTCGTTTGAGTGACGTGGACTGATTGAGCCCTACGCTGTGTCGAGTATTGCCACAATAGATGTTGCCTGCTCCACGCTCACCGTGGCGCTCACGAGTTCGACTTTGCCGTCATTGCCATGCTCTGTCTCCGCGACATCTGATTTGTCAGCTTGTCGCTCCATCCAGGTCGCCTGAAATCGCCCGGTAAACTGCCCGGCCACTGCTCCACCGATCTGGGCGATCGGAACGGCACCAGTTGCTACGGCGATCGTGGAACCGTAGTTGGCATGTAACACCCGTAGCTCATCGACTCGTTCTTCAGGTGTGCCGTATTGCTCCACAAATGTGACAGCATCTCGGACATTTACGGATTCATGCCAGATGGAGACAAACGGCAACTGATTCACAGCCGCATGGAGATGAAAAGCGATGATACATCGTTGTCGTTGTATCGTAAGAATCGATGCCACAGCTCATGAGTCCTCGCGCTTCGGAAGTTGTGCTGATGATCCCGATTCAGCGGCATGTTAAATGTGTCGAAATTGCAATTTCAAGGTGTCGTTGAGCGGCAGAAACTACCTGTAGGTCTCGCCTGCATTATGTCCAGAATCGTATGACGGGTCTCCGGAGCCGTCCTGACATGAAGGAAAATCTCAGGTCAGGAGCGGACTGGAGTCCCGTCCTGCGGCGCGCTATCGACCGCCGCCTGGGCAGTAGTCCTGAATCCAATTGAAGATCTCATTGTGCCAGTAGCGACTGTTGGCAGGCTTGTTGACCCAGTGACCTTCGTCCGGGAAGTTAATGAATTTGCTTGGCACTCCCTGACGCTGCAACGCTGTGAACAGCTGCTGTCCTTCACTCACCGGAACTCGGAAGTCGAGGTCATTGTGAATGATGAGCATCGGAGTTTTGAAGTTCGCGGCATATTTGTGCGGTGAATGTTTCTCGTACGATTCGCGATTTTCACCCCATGGCGGCCCTCCGTGTTCGTATTCGTCGAACCAGAGCTCTTCCGTCGTCGTGTACATACTTTCGAAATTGTAAACGCCGCAATGAGTCACAAGAGTTTTGAACTTCGTCGTGTTGCCCTGGAACCAGTTCATCATGTATCCGCCGAATGACGCGCCGGCAGAAAACATGCGGTTCATGTCGATGTAGTTTTGTTGTTCCATGTAGGCTAGTCCGGCCAGCAGGTCAATGTAGCAGCGTCCGCCCCAGTCGCCGCTGATTTGATCGGTGTACTGTTGCCCAAAACCAGTGCTGCCTCGTGGATTAGGCATTGCCACGACATAACCTTGAGCCGCCCAGACTTGCGGATTCCAGCGGAAACTCCAACCGTCTGCCCACGCTCCCTGAGGTCCACCGTGGACAAGGAATGCGAGTGGCCATTTCTTTGTTTTATCGAATCCAGGTGGCAGCAAAACCCACATCTGCATCGGATCTCCATCCGCACCGACAACCGTAATACTTTCTGCCTTAGGCTGATCCAATTGTTCCAGCAGAGCCGTATTTGCGTGTGAAAGATTGTCACCCGGTGCTTTGGTTCTTAGAAACGATGGCTCCATGCGTACCCGATAAATGTCGGCAGGATGCGTCAGGCTGGTGTTGTTGCAGACGAGCATACTGCCATCGACAGAGATACTGAGACTTCCGTTTGTACCCACGGACTGCCCGCGTTCAACTATATTTGGCTCCTTCAAAGAAACACTGAATAAAGCTTTGGAGCCGTTCGCTTCTGCCGCCGCGATCAAATGTTCGTTGCCACGCCAGACGAGTTCGTCGAACGATAAATCAACCTCTGACGTCAGCGATGCTGGTGTGCCCGTGACATTGCCATCAGCGCTGCATTCGGCGACGACGATTTCCCATTTGTCAGCTTCATAGCCCGGAGTTCGCTGGACTCGAAACGCCAGTTTAGTACCGTCAGGAGAAAACACGGGATGGCCATCTGCCGCCAGGTTTGATCCCGTCAGCGTTTGCCATTCTGTCGTTCCGCCACTGACGGGGACGCGACACAGATCATAATTTGTACTCCAGGATTCGTCAGTGGCTGGAACTGCGCTGAAGATCAGATGGCTGCTGTCCGGACTGAAGCAGAAATCCTGCCGGGCCGAAAATGTCGTGGACGTCGGATGTGCGTCACGATCTCCTGGTGTGACATCGCGGGGCGATCCTGCGACCAGATCACCAGCATCATTCATACCGACGTCAGCCACAAACAGATGTTGGCGTTTGTCTTCCACGTAGCTGTCCCAGTGACGGTAGAACAGTCGCTTAAAGACGCGAGCCTTGACAGGCGAACTTGCGATCTCATCGGCTTTCTTCTTATTTGCGGCGTCACTTTCGGCAAATGGTCGTGGAGAGTATTCTGGATAAACGGCCGAGACGAAGGCAACGTGCTTGCCGTTGGGAGACCATGTTCCGTTTGACGCATCAGTGCTGATTGTTGTCAACTGTCGTGCTTCACCGCCGGCGGGGTTAATGATCCACAATTGGCCGCCGCCTGATCTTGTTGATTCAAACAGAATCCAACGTCCGTTTGGTGACCATTTCGGGTTTGTGTCTTTGGCGGTACCGTTGGTGAGTTGTCTCGGCGGCACTGAACCGTCCGTTGGTACCA
>JAYVNW010000472.1:0-1544 GCA_043758225.1 Candidatus Kuenenia sp.
CTGTACTTCCTGAAACTGCGGCGGCCGAAGATGGAAGTTCCATCCCTCGCGCTGTGGCAGAGTGTGGTCAATGATCAGCGAGTGAACTCGCCGTTTCAGAAGTTTCGCCGCAACCTGTTGTTGCTGCTGCAGATCGTTCTATTGTGTCTGCTTGTGTTAGCGTTGATGCAGCCATTTCTGCACGCCGACGCGGACGTCGCCGAATACAAACCGTTGTTGATAGATTGCTCAGCAAGCATGGCGGCAACCGACGAGGCGACCGGGACGACGCGGCTGGAACTTGTGAAGGAAAAAGTGCGCGAGCAGATTGAAAATCTCAGTGGCGATCAACGCATCGCACTGTTTTCGTTTTCGAATACAGGTAGACGCCTGACCGAATTCAGCAATGATCGACGCGCGTTGACGAAGGCCCTGGAATCATTGCAGACGACAGATTTGCCAGGACAACTTGACGATGTTTTGCGTATGGCGGCGGCTTATACGAGGACATTTCCGATTGAAACGGTCACAATCATGACAGACGGAAACCTGCCGGATGCCGTTGATTTTGAATTGCCGTTTTCTCTGGATGTTCAAAAAATCGATCCCGGGGGACCGAATATCGGTATTACCGAAATGAGCGCGCGGCGAAGTGGGCCGGAGGATTGGGAAGTCTTCGTGCGGGTGTCTGCATCGTCTGTTGATCTGCGAGGTGCCGAATTGCAGTTGTTCGAAGACGGCGAGCAACAGGCATCGCATCAGGTCGAAGTGTCGAATGAAGAATCTGATCGTCTCGTCTTTCCCGTCCGCACAAGTCAGTCAAAGTTGCTTGAGGCTCGACTGGTACCGGCGGGGTATGATTCGCTGTCCATCGATAACAGCGTTTGGCTCACCTTGCCCGCAGCGCGACCTCTGAAGGTTTGGGTATCTCCGAAACTGGCGTCGTGGCGACATGCAATTCGAGTTCAGCCAAATCTGGATTTGGAGGAACCCGCCGAAGATGGCAGCACCGTACCTCGTGGCGCGGATTACGACTTAATGATCATTGACGAAGATGGCGCCGGCAGCGCGGAAGCTCCGGTGCGGATGTTCGTTGGTGTTGTTCCGGCGGATTTGCAGGAACTCATCAAGGTCGATGAAGACGTAACGTATGTGGTCGATTGGAATCGCACGGCTCCGATCTTAAGGCACGTGCAGCTCGCCGATGTGCAGATTGGCGAACAGCCAAAATTGGCCGCCGGAGCCGCGACGAAGGATCTGGAGGAACGTGGTTACGAAGTGCTGATCGATGGCAATGCCGGACCGTTGATGCTGCAACGCCGCGAAGGTCTGTCAGTATCGTATTGGTTTACATTTCATACGGATCGATCGACGCTTCCATATCGCGTTGGTTTTCCGATCCTCACTGCAAATGCAATTGAGTCGGCTTTGAAGCGGGCGTCGTTGTCGGATGTAGCAGCGGCTCCCACTGGTGTATTACCGACGGTTTCCGTGAATTCGGGTCGAACCTACACAATCAAGTCGCCGGGTGGTGAGACATCCAGCGTGGAATCCGGTGAGTCAGG
>JAYVNW010000473.1:0-7061 GCA_043758225.1 Candidatus Kuenenia sp.
TTCGCCGTTTCTGAGACGCTTTCCAGCGCCCCGGTTTGGTCAAAATAACAGTCGAAGGACAGCCACAGTGATCGGGCGTAGCGAAAGAAAACAACAGGGGAAATCACACAAAATGCAGCCAATACTGGAATCAGCATGGACTTGGGTATTTCCAGCCCAAACCGCAACAGCACATAAGTCCAAGTCGTGAGAAGTGTGGTTGCACCGTAGTTGATGTAAGTTGAACCAAGGAAATATCCAGGATCCCTCTCAAATTGAAATCCGCAGACAGGACAGCATTTGTGCATTTGTATGAAGCCAGTGAAAAGCTTTCCTTCGGCGCACATTGGGCATCGCAATCGTGCTCCTCTTGAAAATGCCCGATCTATTGAGCTCGGTGGTTCTCGATGCATTCTTGGCGGACTCCAGGAATTAATCTCGCCTGATATCGCGATTTTCAATCGAATACGACATTGCGACTCAAGCGTTCGCCCGCCGGATGAATGTTTGCCGCCGTCCCAAAACTGCGGAGTTTGCTGGAGACTTCTCGCGTCTGATCTAGTCGCCCTCTGAAGCGCCAAGCGTGGCTCCCTTAACGAACCCAACGACTCTTGCCGTTCAAGTTCCGTCGAGAACGCGTGTTCAGAGGCGAAGCTCAAGAAATCTCGGATGCTTGCTCAAACAATAAATCCTCGATCGAAAATCGCGCCCAAGGTGACCGAGTAGTGACAGCAATCGCTGGCTGGTCTGGCATTCTGAGGAAGACAATACCGTTGAGAATCGCCAAATCATACCAGCCTTTGCAGAGTGAAGTCAAACTCGATGCAGCATTCCTCAGCTGAACCACGGACGTAAAAAAAACTCATCGGGAGAGAAACCGACGAGCTTTTCGAGTTTTTCGCATTGCCCGAGATTGGCAAGCTCATGAGAGGGAGACTTCGAGCGAGACAGCGAAATGCGCCGCTGATTCTGATCGATCGTTGATTATGCGTCGTTTTCTTTCTTCTTTTTGCGGTCGGCGTCTTTCTTCTTCTGAATCTGTTTTTCGAGCCGCTCAGACTTCGATGCTTCTTGCTTGGCAGCCTGCTCTGCCTGCCGGGCGATGTCGCACAGGATTGCCAGTGATTCTTCGACCGGTTCCTGCTTGAAGCTCGAGCCTGCTGTGTACGCCCCACAACTATAAGATGCTGGAATTTCGTAGCTTTGGTCCAGGCTGCGAATCGCAAATCCCAGATCCTGCAGTTCGCTGTTCACTGCTTTTGCAGCGACGCTCAGTCCCGCAGTCAATCCCACTACGCCTACAGTGCCAAGAACCACCGCCTCGGCCGACATGATGACGCCAGCCTCGTCACTCCAAAGTTCGCGAAAAATGCCCATCTCTCAATCTCCTCAACTTTCCCTTAACTTCGGCTTTGCCACAGATTCCCTCTGAATCTGCGCGGTCCGATTGGACCAGTTGTGGGGATTGTGACGATTCGTGAACACCCGCCGCAATGTTAATATGGGTATTTTACATAAAACGTATAGATATCTTTACAGAATGGGATTTCATCGTGTTCTGTTCGATCAAGACTTGTTCACGGCAGGGTCTACACCAAGCCGGATCAGATCAGCCAGTTCTTTGGTGGACAATTTTCCCGCAGCATCGGCTCCGGATAGCACGCCATCCACGAGGTCACGTTTCTCTTCGTGCATGGCCAGAATCTGTTCTTCGATCGTACCTCGAGCGATAATGCGGTAGACGTTGACTGGTTTCGTCTGGCCGATGCGATGAGCACGGTCGGTGGCCTGGTCTTCAACGGCTGGATTCCACCACGGGTCCATATGGATCACATAGTCAGCCGCTGTGAGGTTTAGACCAGTGCCGCCCGCCTTCAAGGAAATCAGAAATGAATCACCTTCGCCGTTCTGAAACGCTTCAACGCGCTGTTGCCGCTGTGTGGGTGTTGTTTGACCATCAAGGTATTGGTAAGTAATCCCCGCTTTGTCGCATGCGGCACGAATCAATCCCAAATGTGTCGTGAATTGACTGAAGATCAGCGGTCGGTTGCCGCGTTCCTTCAACTGTTCGAGTTGCTCCATCAACACGTCGAGTTTTGCTGATGAACCAGTCCAGGTATCATCGACAAGCCCGATGTGACACGAAAGCTGTCTCATGCGCGTCAGCATTTGGAGCACCTTAAACCTCTGATCATGCGACAAACTTTCATCGCCGATTTCATCAAGCTCTGCGACTGCTGCCAGTCGCATCTGGTCATAGCGTGATCGTTCTTCGACGGAAAGGTCGACCATCAGGTTCGTTTCGGTACGTTCCGGCAGTTCCTTGAGAACTTCCGCTTTGGATCGCCGCAGAATAAACGGTGCAATCACCTGAGCGAGTGCTTCGCGGCGATCGCTGTTGCGGTCTTTTTCGATGGGTGAGGCAAAGCGTTTGCGGAACTGTTCCCACGAACCAAGAACTCCTGGTGCGACCGTGTGGAAAATGCTCCAGAGTTCCCCCAGATGATTCTCCATTGGCGTCCCAGTGAGAGCAATTTTCCATTCGGCCTGAAACGTTCGAATCTGGGCCGCCGTTTTACTGTTGCTGTTCTTAATGTTCTGCGCTTCGTCCAAAATCATGGTGCCCCATTTAATCTCCTTGAGCACATCCGCTTCGCGCAACGCCAGTCCGTAGCTGCAGATCACGACGTCGCCGTCGCCGACGTGGTTCTTCAGATCCAGGCGATCAATGTCGCGGAACACAATCGGCGTCAGCGACGGTGTGAAGCGTTCGCATTCACGCTGCCAGTTGAATCCAAGCGATGTTGGTGCAATGACAAGCGTCGGGCCGCATTCGACTCGCGTGAGCAGCATTGCCAGCGCCTGTACGGTTTTCCCAAGCCCCATGTCGTCCGCCAGGATGCCTCCGATGCCCCAATGAGACAAACGACAGAGCCAGCGAAATCCTTCCAATTGATAGTCGCGAAGCTGAGCATTCAATCCCGCAGGTGGTTCAAAGACTGTGTCAGCCGCCTCTCGCAGTCGCTTTAGGCACTTGTCCCAGTGTTTGTCAGATTCAACCTGAATGTGGGCGGCCTCCAGAGCATTCACGACGGGCACTGCTGAAGCATCCAATTGGAGTTTCCCACGAGTTTCCATGCTGACATCAGACAATCGCCGCAAGGCATTTCGCAGTTCTTCTGCAACTGCCGCCCATTTACCCGGAGAAATCTCCATGAGTCCATTTGTCGGCCGACCATGCATCCCGGCCAGCAAATCCTTAAGCGGAATTTCCTGTTCACCAATTTTGCAGGTGCCGGTCAGGCCAAACCAATCACGCTGCCGAGATACGGTGACGCGAACATTATTGGCCGTCAATCGTCCGATCACGTCAAAACGACTTACGGAATCTTTATGCCACAGAACGACCAGTTCGCCGCGTTCCACGGCAGCACCAGCGTCGGACAGGAGATTGCTGATATCATCAGCATCTGAAATTCGCCAACCGCATCGACTGATTGACACGCCACGTTTCAGCTTCAGTTCCGTCGCCAGTTCTCGAGCACGATGTACTTCATTCGGAAGGTCGCGAACATACTGAACGGGCTTGTCATCAACTGTTTCATGAATTCGAGCAAGCCCTTCTCCGGGCGACTGCAGCATCTGATTCCGATCGCGCACCTGGATCGTCGCATCCAGCATTCCGTTTCGTCGCAGTTGCATAACCAGCGTCATTTGCCCGTTGTATGCCACATCCTGGCCGGCAACGGATTCCGGCAATCGCACGGCCATACATGATCGCAGCGGTTCCAGTTCCTTCAGCAAGGCATCCTTCTTGTCGAGCGGGATGATTTCTGATTGGTTCTTGAGATGCAGACAGATTTCGCTGGAATGCGGCGGTCCAAAAAAGTAAACCGCCAGACGCTTCTCCTGCAATACAACAAGCACACCGCGTTTCACGTCTGCAAATAATGTTTGGGTACCCGCTGGCTGAGCGTTGACCAGATCAGTCGCAGACGTTGAAAGCTTCAGCCCGCCTTCAACTTCCTGAACAATGATTTCAAGCGGTTGCGACTCGAGTCTGCAGTCATCCCGATCAAACGCAAATTGGTCACTCCCGGCAAGAATCCTTAACGCTTCCGCAATCCCGATTGTCGGCGATTGCCAGCGATCCTGCTTGATAATCTCTGCCAGCTGATGATCAACTGCCGTCCATTGATCGCGAGGTGATTTCAGGAAAGCTTCCAAAGTGGACTCTTTGCCCTTCGTCCAGCCGCCGTTCTTTTTCTCCTGCTGCTGACACGGCCCAAGGTGAGCGGTCTTGTAATGGCCATCAAGCTTCACATTCCAGACAAACCGTGTGAGTGGCTTGTCGATGACCGAAGTCTCCGCACTTGCGGGCGCGGCCAACTGAGCGTTGCGTGCCAGAGACTGCAGCATCGAAAAGGTTTGCTTCAACTGTCGACCGGCAAAGTCCTCGCCCAGGATCTTTGCATTGAGTTCCGACTTTGGATCGTTAAGCAGTTCCTTCAGCTTTAGACCCATGAAATAAGTATGTTCACATAAACCATGATGTCCGCAATTGCAGGTGGCCGAGAACGTGTGACCTTCAAGGTCGAATGACCATGAACCGCGATACGTCGCTCCACCGCATTTAAGAACAACTTCACAACCTTCTTCGCTGTCAACGGACTTCAGCTCCAGAGAGCCTTTCACCAGCTCACCACTTCTGCGTTTATCCACACCGTGGCCACTGATCAGCCCACCAATCGCGCCCTGCCATTCTCTCAGCAGTTCGTTTGTATTCGTGACTGCTCGCGGCACAACCCGAACCGGACTGGTGCCGGGAAAACTCATCCCGAGTTCACTCAGGAATTTCGCGAGGTCCGGGTCGCTGGTTAGATTTCGAGGAAATACGTTATTGGAACGCCGATTGTTTTTGTTACGAGACATTACTTTCGCTTCCCTGCTTATTGACCAAGAATCCATCCGATCGCGCCCTTCGCATGGGACGAAAAGCGTTCTTCTCCGGACGGCGTTATGCTCGCATCCGACAGTTTTGCGTCAAGCCCTGAGGCGCAGTTTTTGAGGTCAGCGATGTGAAATATTGCAACTTTTGCCTTGGAGACTCCATTCCGAGAACAAGATCGTCCGCACCGATGGATCGTATGCGGCGACTAGAAATTGCACCACAGGCACTCTGTCTTTGTTTCTTTCACCTTGCCGGCTGCAGCTTTGTTATCGATGAGGTAGTCATGGCGCTTCCAGCCGTGTTGCGATTCGCACTGGCTATAAAGCTCACTGGGATAACCGCTCAACATGAACTTACCTTCGATCCCGGCGAGAATATCCAGCAACTCGCGATGCTGATCTTCCGTCATCTCATGCGCATATTCGCCAGTCGTTGAACGTGTTTCATGCATGTACGGAGGATCGCAATAGAAGAGCGTATTTTCGCCATCCTGCTTGCGAATTACATCACAGGCACTCTGGTTCAGAATCACAACGTTTCGCAAACGCTCATGAATATCGGGCAAACCATCGACGACGCTCAGCCAGGCATTGACCTGTTCATTGATGCGTCCACGAGTCCGGTTTCTTGATAACGTTGCAAAATCTCTCATCAACCCTTGCCGAGATTGTCGGGCGAGGATAAAAAAACAAACAGCTCGATCAACAGGACTTGCCGTCTGAACGTCAAATTCCAGTGCTGCCTCGAACTCCGCCTCGCTGAACGGAGTTAACGCAACTCGCTGCCGAAACGCTTCAAAATCCTCTGACTTTTGAAGAACTCGCCAAAAGTTAATCAGTTCCCCATGCAGATCATTGGCAACTTCGCTGCTGCCTTGTAATGCCGCCGGCAGCTTCTGCCCTTCCGTGGCAAACCAATCTCGATCGGGATCGCGAGCAAGCAGAATTCCACCGCCACCAAAAAACGGTTCTACATAGTGCAAATGGGGCGGCATCAGACCAGTGATCCATTTTCGCAAGTAATACTTGCCGCCGTGCCACTTAATTGGTTGAGTCAAAATCTTCATCCAGTCCCTTTGGTCGCGAATCCAGAAAGCTAATAACTTCGATGTGTCCAGAAGATACAAAACCCAAGTCGAATGTTTAGGGTCACAGGGATTCATTCTCGCAGAAATTCAGCCCATCAACGAACCGTGCGAATCCGAAGTGCGGATCTGGGTCGTCTCGGGAAACGCAGATTGACAGGACGATTTGGGTCAGGACGATGAATCGCAAAAATCCGGAGACTGACGTCTCACGGCTCGCCTTACTTTCATCACACATTCGACTTTTCACAGATTTCGTGAAAGATTCTCCTGCAGCGACCGTGAGTAGTCGCAAAGGGAGAATTCGATGCCACGTGTGCCGGATACGAAAACCAGCCTCATTCTGCGACTGCCGTCGGCGGACGACGCGGAAGCATGGCGTGAATTCGTGTCGATCTATGAACCATTCGTCTATCGGTTCGCTCGGCGAGGCGGGTTGCAGGATGCGGATGCCTGTGAACTGGTGCAGAATGTCATGCTATCCGTCGCCCGAGCCGTCGGACGCTGGAAACCCGATCGCCAGCAGGGTCGGTTTCGTACTTGGCTGTTTCGAATCGCCCGCAATCAGTTGCTCGACGTTTTGGCGAAACAGCAACGGACTATTGCGGCGCGTGGCGGAAGCGGTCTTCTTGAATTGCTGGAATCTTCAAAGTCATCGGCGGCGGTTGAACAGACTCTGCGGTTCGAACACCGACAGACGTTGTTTCAATGGGCCGCTGAGCGTGTGAAATCGAGCGTGAAAGAAGTCACATGGAAGGCCTTTTGGATGACCACCGTTGAGGAACAGTCGCCGGAAGCTGCAGCTCAGGAACTCGGCCTGACAGCCGGTGCCGTTTACATCGCACGCAGCCGGGTTCTTGCACGTCTGCGAGATGCCGTGAAGCAATGGGAGGACAAAGATGCGATGCAATGACAATCAACTTCGCACGCTGCTTCACGACGAGGAAGACAGTGCAGAATTCCGAATGGCCGCAAGTCATGTTGAATCCTGCTCAAAGTGTCGCCAGCGTCTGGTAGACATGTCGAGCGATGAATCACTGCTGCAGG
>JAYVNW010000474.1:0-1503 GCA_043758225.1 Candidatus Kuenenia sp.
CGACGGATCCGGCTTGATCATTGGCCAATGCGTCAATGCCCACAAATGAAACACCTGCAGGAACAAGGTCAGTACCATTTCGCAGGTTCACCAGATTCGACGGTACGGCAGAAAAATCGAAATACCGCCAGAAATCATCCTGCGCAACAGCCGGCGCAGCACCTAAACGGAAGCTGCCGCCACTGCCGCCCGTCAGGAAAAACGGGTTACCTCGTGAACTCTGAGGCTGTGTTTCCAGGTCAGATCCGGCCACTGGCAGCGGCTCGCGGATCAACATAATGCGACGGATCAGATTGCCGCCGCGAAGGAAGAATGAAATCTCAGCGGCATCGGAACTGGACGTCCCGTTTGGACTCAATTCGCCATCGTCAGCTTCAGGCTGGTTGGGACTGAATGGCAAAGACGGGTTCGAGCCATCGATAGTCCCGTAGATATTATCGAATAGAGAAGCTGCGGCTCCGTAATAAGGCGAGCTATCGGGGTTCGATTGTGTCATCCGAGCATCGACGGTGAACTGGATCATGTCATCCAGACCACTGGTCGCATTATTACAGGAGATGTAGACGTATCCAGTCCTGGCCGAGAAAGGCAATTTTGTCAGCGTCGGATCTTCATTCGGCAGGAATGGAAATGAATTTCGAAATGACCGCTTGGCGAAATCTGCTCGCAGTATTGTTGTCAACTGGCGTGAGCGTTGGTCACTTTCGGCGATGACTCTCTGTTTCGCAGCACTACCGGTCGCCATCTGCAGGATCGTGGCGAACATGGTCATCATCAACATCACCAGCGCAACGGCTACCAGCATTTCGACGAGCGTGAAACCGCTTTGGTCAGGGCGATGTTTTAGTCGGCGATGTTTGATAGATGCACACATGGCGATAGCCTTAAGTCCGGTTTCAATGTCAGAGTTGTCTGGCAACTCAAATCAGCTGCGAATGTTTACATCTGCATCGAGCCCATTGGATACACATCAATCACACTTGCAGGAAACATCGCGTAGCCAAAATTCAACGTTCCATTGTTGTTGCCCGGTGGCCTGATGTCTTCACTGATACCTCCCACAGTATCGAGTTTGCCATTCAGCAGGATTGAATTGCCAGAACCATCCAGCGTGTACTGATCTTCGCCTGCGGCATCAACGATAGTGTCTTCAGTGAACACGACAGCATCGTAGCCCGGGTATGCCCAGCCGATGTTTCCAAGCGGAACTTCTCGGTAATCCTGAATGCGATACCAACGAGCGTTTTGAGCGTCGAAGATGAAACCACCTTTTCGGAATTTAGGTGTCGTCGTGTCGGCTGCGACATTTCGATAGGGATACCGAATTCCAACTGCGGTCGTACCTTTCACAAAGGTCGCTTCAAACAGACGTTCATTGAGAGCATCTGCACCATCGCTATACCGAACCACAACATCGACATTCCGCACAAATCCATCGCTTCGGCGACGCACACTTAATAGCCAGTTAAAGTCGTTGATCTTTCGCGATTGCAGGATCACTCG
>JAYVNW010000475.1:0-2588 GCA_043758225.1 Candidatus Kuenenia sp.
TCCGGTCTGCAGCAGATTCGGCACAACGCCTGGATCGTTCAGATGCCAGTGGCGGCGAGGAATCTCTTCTTCCATATTCGTGCGAGGTGTCTGCCAGCCGGCTCCGGTGATTTCGTCCTTGTAGCCGTAGTTGCCGTATTCCATCACATAGTTGATACGCACGCCTTTGTTGCCGTCGTCGTCGTTGTCGGACTGCCAGACGGTGCCGAAGCTGTCGACCGTAAGTTCCCAGTTGTTGCGGAAGTTCCAGCCTAGCGTATCGACTTTGCTTCCGTCCAGTTCACAGCGAAACGCCATGCCTTCCTGATACGGCTTGCGAGCGGCTCGGACTTCATTGCCAGCCACATCGACGACAATTGAGCCGTCCGGATTGTGCAGTTCTTCGCCAGCGTTGCCGAAGTTGAAGTACAGTCGGCCGTCAGGACCAAATGTAAAGCTGTGAATCCCGTGGTCGTGCTGAGTTCCCTTGATACCGGTGAACAGGACTTCCTTGCGATCGGCCTTGGAGTCGCCGTTGTCGTCGTAGAAGCTGAACACACTGTCGCCAGCGGACACGATGACTCGATTGCCCAGCACGCAAACTCCGTGAGCCGAATCAATGTCGCGGCCCTGATAGAAGACGGTTTCCTTGTCGGCCATGCCATCGTTATTCGTGTCTTCCAGAATCAGAATGCGGTCGCCTTCTGGTCTTTCTTTGTTATTGCCGTTGGCGAAGCGTCGATAGTTGACGACTTCGCACACCCAGATGCGTCCGAGATGATCGATGTCGATGTTCGACGGGCTGAGGAGCATCGGTTCGGCCGCGAATAGGTTGAGTTCCACACCGTCGGCAACATCGAGTCCGGCCACAGCACTGTCAGGATTCCGATCGACGGGTGCGTTCTGGCCAATCGGGCCGGGAGCTGATGTGTACACGAAGAATTGCACACTGGTGCCCATGCCCTGATCACTGCCGCCGTTGTCGATACCAGCTCGCGCGACGAATTTGTCGTAGCCTTCGGGCAGTTCAAAATGAATCACCGAGTTCGCGTGAGTGCCGATACCAAACTCAACGGGCTGCCCGGCAATCTTCATGCCACCGCCGTCGACGTTCTTGTTGATGCCAACATTGCCCCAATCGGCGGCAGCGTTCTTCCATTTCAGATCGGTGAGTTTGAGTTCGCCGTTTGAACCGATCAGCTTTGGTTCGGCCCAGTCGGCCCAATCACTTCCAAAGCCGTTGCCAGCGTCCGTGACGACCAGATAAAGGTTCTTCGCACCCGTGATGTCGGCTTCAATCTTCGCAGCGTGTCCCGGCGTTTCTGTGGTCAAAATGGGTGTGGAGGCGATGGGTTTCGTCGCTTGAAATCCAAACGCTGACCCGGCAAAAAACAAAATTGGCAGGCAGAACAAAGCACGAGCGGTGATCACGAGGTGGGTCCTCCAAAGGGATACGGAAAGTATCAGAATTTGGGTTAGGTAGATGTCTTTACGTATGCTGGCTTTAAACTGGGGATTTGACCAGCGAACACACTACCGCTCCGCGAATTGGAGCGAAAATTTATGCTTCTGACTATGTTCGAGTGAGCCCTGATGGCATATCGTTCACTGTTGATTCTTTCTGTCGGACAGACCATCGCAACTTAATAGTCGCCTTTCGCTCCGCGAAAGCAGCGTTCGTTCGCGGCGCGAAAGGTGACATTAGGGCACTTGTTGATCGAGCGATCCTAACGCGAACGTTTCAGCCTGGCAGGCTGGATCTGATTGTCATGTTATTGCTGATACTCCAACAAACCCGGAAACTCGCATGACACAACTGGCACACCATAAATTCGCAATCGTCACAATCTTGCTGCTGTTGGTATCGCAGAGTACTTACGCTCAAAGCAGCCGCAGCAAAGACAAAGAGAAAGTCGGTGCAAACAGCGTGCAACTGGAGGTTCGCCTTTCAAAGGCCGAAGAAGGACTGCTCAAGGAATACATGGACGTCGCCAAGGAATACCTCAAGAATGGCGATCACGCAGAAGCATTGACAGTTTTGAAAAAAGTGGAACATATGAATCCGAAGCTGGACGGACTTAAGCAGGAAATGGATCGCATCAACGAAGTGCTGATGCAGGACAATGATTTCAAATTCGATCTCGACGTCTCCAAATTCTGGGGCAATCCAGTCTGCGAGGTTACGGAAGGCAAAGCATTTCGGCTGACCGCAGTGGGTGAATATAAGATGAACTATTCAACAGCGATACCGCTCGCCGGGCTGCCAACCAAAGAACCTGCCACTGATCATGTGGCCGCCGCTCCGTTCGGAGCCTTGATTGGCGTAATCGTCACCGACGGTAAACCCGGAGAACCGTTTGTTGTTAACGACAAACTGGAACATACACCCAAGAAAGATGGCCAGCTTCATCTGAGAGTCAACGTGCCTGCTGCCGCCAAGTGTACCGGTGACATCAAGATTCAAATGAGCGGCGCGGTGAAAGCGCTTGTGAAGAAACAACGCTGATCTCACATCTCAAATAGCAAATTTCAAATACCAACACTGAACAACGAAAATCTTCACACTCATGCCCATTCAGCGTATCGCCACGATCCTTCGCGACGGACAA
>JAYVNW010000476.1:0-1906 GCA_043758225.1 Candidatus Kuenenia sp.
CGGTTGCACTTCGACACCAAAGCTCGCCAGTCCTCGTTTTTTATCATTCAACGCTCGTTGCATGAGCGTGATCAAGTCAAACTTCTGCAGTTCCTTGAATTCAAAAACCTGACTCCGACTGATGAGCGGCGCGACAAGTGAGAAGAACGGATTGGCAGTGGTGGCTCCGATGAGCGAGATTGTTCCGCTCTCAACATCGGGCAACAGTATGTCCTGCTGACTGCGGCTGAAGCGGTGCAGTTCGTCGATAAAGACAATCGTTTGAGTTCCGTCGGCCGCAAGTCGATCGGCGGCAGCCTGCAGAACTTCGCGAACATCTTTGACGCCGGACGTTGTCGCATTGAGTCGTTCAAAATGGCGACGTGTTTGTTTCGCTATAAGTTCAGCGAGTGTTGTTTTTCCAGTGCCGGGTGGTCCATAGAAAATCATAGAACCGATGCGGTCGGCATCCAGCATGCGGCGAAGGAGTTTTCCCTCGGACAGAATGTGCTGCTGCCCGGCAAATTCAGACAATACCGTCGGCCGCATACGTGCAGCCAGAGGTTTTGCGCTGTCGCGGTTTTGTTGTTCAGCGTCCCTGAAAAGGTTCATTGTGTGCTTTCATCCCGTCGAAATCAGCCATAAGACGTCCAGATCACAGTATAGTGGCGTCCGTGGCGCGGTCTTTGCGGCGGGCGGCCCGGATTTCGCGAATTTTTCCTGCGAACCATCGTAAAATGGGTAGCGGGGCTCATACTTCAGAGGCAGAATTTCATCTCATCTGCATTTCAGGTGGCATTGCGGTGTTTGAAATTTGACTGGTTTTTGCCAATGGAGCCTGGAAGATATTCCAGGAGTGTTAATGGTTGCATTGCTGCATCCACTGGGACAGGGGTCTCAAATCGTTATCGATCGCGCTGTGGTGCTGGTTGGCCGCAGTGCAGATTGCGACTCGATCATTGACTTCAGTTCAAAGATCTCCCGAATGCACTGCGTCCTTGTGCAAGTCGATGCGAACTACTTTATTCGCGACCTTGGCAGTTTAAACGGTGTTCGGGTGAATGGTGAACGCATCGAAAAAGAAGCGCAGCTGGTTCAGGGAGTCGAAGTGGCGATCGGCGATGTGATGTATCAGTTTCACGCCAACGTCCAACCCGCTCCACGCATGCCGGTTCGCAACCAGGGAGCAACCAACAAGTTGCCAGCATTTGTCGATAAATCTATCCCAATCATTGATGTTGAAATGATTGATGAAGACATTCTGGACGCAGAAATCATTGACGCGGAAATCATCGATGACGTTGAATTTGCCGACGATGTGCAAATTTTAGATGTCATCCAGGATGTGGAAGTCATTGCTGATATCTTCGAAGTTGTTGACGTCATGGAAGGTGTAGAAATCATCGAAGACGTGGATGTGATCGAAGACGTTGAAGTCATCGAAGATGTTAAAGTCGTATCAGACGCAGCTTTGCGTGAGCGACGCCGACGTCGATTGAAATAATGGCGAGCGGCAGGGCGTCAGCCCTCCGAGTGCGATTGATTGCAGCTCGATCGCCGAGAAGCCGCACTCTTTCCAATTGCTTCCCGTTGCAACGCAAATCAGCATTCGGCGAACCGAATGCTGAAGGGAGGACTCACATCTGTCTCGTTAGCAAATCTACTACTGCGGTATTGCGATCACAGTGGCTGTCTCAATCACAGCGGATTGATTTGGTTTATCACTGTGGTTGGTTGGCAGCGCGCCAATCTTCTTGACGACATCAAGACTTGCCGCATCGGCCGTTTTTCCGAACGCTGTGTACTGACGGTCAAGCGATTTTTGAGTCCCAAGGCAAATGAAAAACTGGCTTCCGGCGGAATTTGGATCGCTGGTACGAGCCATCGACAAGACACCGGCCACGTGTGGCATTTCGTTGAATTCGGC
>JAYVNW010000477.1:0-4253 GCA_043758225.1 Candidatus Kuenenia sp.
GCTGCCAAAATATCGGTCAGCGGCGATCCTGATGTTTCGGACTCTGGAATCCGCAGTGCAGGCGATGCAACTGATTTTGCCGCTTGAACCCAGCGCATGCGACGCTCTTGACAGGAGACTCCTGAGTCTCGGACGGGGTGCCGATCAGCGATTTCGCGACCTTATTCTGCCAGACGCTGAAGCTGGACTCATTATCGAATTTCCAGGTTTCAGTGAACAGGAAGTCCGCCAGCGTCTCGAAGATTCGCAGCGATTACTTCAGGATCGAAAAATCGATTTCCAGTTGACTCGGCAGGCATTCACTTTTGAAGACGTCGAACTCCTGTGGGCTCTTCCGGCGCAAGTTGTGTCGCTACTGGCCAGCCTGCGCGGTAGTTCGCGACCGATACCATTTGTCGAGGACATTGCGGTTCCTCCGGGAGTCCTGGCGGAGTTTCTGCCAGCAGCGCAGAAGATCTTTCAAAAACACGAAGTGACCGCGACAATGTATGCCCACGCGGCATCGGGTCAGCTTCACTTTCGACCGATCATGCCTGTACCGAATCGTGGCGATGAAACTTCGATGGAAGCAATCGCCAGGGATCTGTACCGAAAAGTGCGCGAATTTGGAGGAACGATTTCCGGTGAGCACGGTGATGGTCTTTCTCGCACAGCGTTCATTCGAAGTCAATATGGGCCGCTGTATCGCGTATTCCAGCAGATTAAGGACGCCTTCGATCCACAGCGATTGCTGAACCCGGATAAGATCATCAGCAACGATCCATCGTTAACCGTGAAGTACCTGCGCCGCACTGCGACGACTATTGACAACGCAGCGACGGCGCGATCAACGCCATTGTTGCCAATTATGCAACTGGCGTGGACCGCTGAAGAAGCGACCGATGCTGCCGTTCGCTGCAACGGATGTGGTACCTGCCGAGTACAGCTTGCCCCGCAGCGAATGTGTCCCTTCACTTCAGAAGATGGCGAAGAAGAACTCTCGCCGCGCGCAAAAGCAAATATCGTTCGCAGCAGTCTGTGTACAGACAGTGTTCAGGATTTGCTTGCGAACGAAAACTCATCGCGACTTCTGGAAAGCTGCTTCAACTGTAAGCAATGTCAACTGGAGTGTCCTTCGGAAGTCAATATTCCGCACCTTCTGATCGAAGCACGCGCTCAGCATGTCCAGGCCCACGGACTCAGCAAAACTGCATGGTTGTTATCGCGATTCCACACATATGCCCGAATGGCGTCGCGAATTTCGTTTCTGACAAATCGACTGCTTAATAATTCGCTGTTCAGAAAGAGCATACAACGGTTTCTCGGGATATCTGCCCAACGTCGACTTCCCCGATTCACGCAAACTCCCTTTCTCGAGTCGCAACGTGTATTGCGAAATGAAAACTCAGGTTCGCCGGGAGGCAATAGACCAACTATCGTGTATTTTGTTGACTACTTTGCTAACAGTCACGACCCGGAACTTGCAGAAGCATTCGTGCGAGTTGTGGAACATAATGGCTATCGAGTATTCATCCCGCCGGCTCAAACGGTTTCCGGAATGGCAATGTTCACCAACGGCGATCTCACCGGTGCGCGGGCTATTGCGGAACAAAACATCCGTGAACTCATCGAACCGGCGAGGGAAGGCTACCCTATTGTCTGCACAGAACCATCAGCTGCGCTGTGCCTGACACAGGAATACCCAATGCTTGTTCCGAACGATGACGCTGAGGTTGTTGCTCAGCGGACAATCGATGCTGGCACATTTCTGGCAGAACTACATCGCTGCGGCAAACTCAAACGCGATTTCGCCCCGCTATCAATGAAGATTGCATGGCACACACCTTGTCATGTCAAGGCATTGCGAAAAGGCACGCCAATGCTGGAATTATTAGCACTAATTCCAGATCTCAAAGTTGTGCCTATCGAAAAAGGCTGTACAGGAATGGCGGGCACCTTCGGAATCGCGGCGGCGAACTTTCAAAAATCAATTGAGATCGGCGCCGAGCTAATTCGCGCAATGCAGTCGGCAGATGCCGTTGCTGGCGTCACAGATTGCAGTGCATGTCGCATGCAAATGGAACAAGCCGCCACCATTCCCACCATTCATCCAATCAAGTTGTTGGCATTGTCATACGGTCTGATGCCACGACTTTCCGAACGCCTGAAATCGCGTCCAGGCGGGTTAGTGATGTCGTAGATGCTCTCTGACGAAGAATCAGTGGAAGAATTCCAGAGTTGCCGGCACTCGACTTGAAAACCGGTCTCATTGCGCGTCAGCAAGTGCCATTTTGGCCGCGATCATTGCGACGAGTGATCCAAAATGCACACGTTGATTTCCTGAAGAGAGGATTTGCGGCTGCTGTGTCCTGAGAACCTATGGGGGAATTGACAATCGTAGAAGCAAAGCGAAAACACAGTCAAAGCGTGTTAAAATCCGTCAGGAACGATTTTTAATTAGGATAGCTTCAATGGTGGAACCGTTTTCACTTCAAGCGCAAGGCATCACTGTTCAGGAAGTCTTTCGAAATCTTGCGCCCAGTAGCCTTTATGAAGAGGCCATTCGACACGAACCCGGAACCAGCATCTCAGATACCGGTTGTCTCATCGCATACTCTGGCGACAAGACGGGGCGCTCGCCCAAAGACAAGCGTGTCGTCAGACACTCCGACTCAGAAAACAATGTCTGGTGGGGACCGGTGAACTTTCCACTGGACGCAATGACGTTTGCGATCAACCGCGAAAGAGCAATCGACTACCTCAACACGCGCACCAAGATTTATTGCGTCGATGCCTATGCGGGTTGGGATCCCGACACTCGGATCAAGGTCCGGATCATCTGCGCACGGCCTTATCATGCGTTGTTTATGCATAATATGTTGATTCGCCCCACAGATATCGAACTTGCAACATATGGCGAACCGGACTTTGTTATCTACAATGCCGGAGGTTTTCCTGCGAATCGATACACGACGGGGATGACCTCGCGAACCAGTGTTGATCTGAGTATTGAAAAACGTGAAGTCGTATTGCTTGGCACAGAATACGCTGGCGAAATGAAGAAAGCCGTATTCACGTTTATGAACTATTTTCTGCCCCACAAGGACATACTTTCAATGCATTGTTCAGCGACAACCGATCGCAGTTCCGGCCAGTCGTCCGTTCTGTTTGGACTGTCTGGCACAGGCAAGACAACATTGTCCGCCGATCCAAAGCGGCTTTTAATCGGCGATGATGAACATGGCTGGTCAGACAACGGAATCTTCAATATCGAAGGCGGTTGCTATGCGAAAGCTGTCTACCTGACGATGGAATCAGAACCGGAAATTTTTGAGGCTCTGAAATTTGGAACAGTTCTTGAAAATGTCGTCTACGACAAATCTCATCACCACGTAGACTTCAACGACACGTCGATCACGCAGAACACACGAGGAGCGTATCCCATTGAATACATGCGAAATGCAAAAATCCCGTGCGTCGCTGGTCATCCTACTGACATTATCTTCCTGACGTGCGACGCATTTGGTATTCTGCCGCCCGTAGCACGATTAACGCCAGAACAGGCCATGTACTATTTTATCAGTGGGTACACGGCAAAAGTTGCAGGAACGGAAGTCGGCGTCACCGAACCTGAAGCCACTTTTTCCCCCTGTTTCGGTGGCCCGTTTCTGGTGTGGCACCCGAGCGTTTACGCAAAACTGCTGGCGAAAAAGATCCGAAATCACAACGCAAACGTTTGGCTCGTCAACACCGGCTGGTCGGGCGGTTCCTTTGGGACAGGAAGCCGCATGCCGCTGCGATTTACAAGGACAATCATCGACGGCATTCATTCCGGGGAATTGTCGTCGGCACCAGTGGTACACGATCCAATCATGAGGCTGGAAATTGTCACCGAATGCGCAGGAGTTCCCGCTGAGATGATGCAGCCAAAACTCGCGTGGAAAAATGCCAGATTGTACGAAGAGGCATCGCGCAAACTCGCAGCCCGTTTTTGTGCGAACTTCGAAAAATATGCAAACGCAGTCGACGCAAACGTCATCGCCTCAGGACCCGCCAGTGCCTGAAGAAGTGCGTGTCAAGCGGAATGGCAACCCAGAATAAGTCGGCGCGGAGCATACTCGCGTCACAGCCGATTTACGCAGCACGAAAGTGCTTTGCGATTGTTAGTCGTTGAGAACGAAAGTCACTTTCAAGTTGACACGAAAACATGAAATTTTTCCATCGACAACGTCAACCTTCTGGTCCTGAACCCATGCGCCGGTGACATTTTTTAA
>JAYVNW010000478.1:0-3330 GCA_043758225.1 Candidatus Kuenenia sp.
TTTCATCCAGCAATGGATCTTCCGGTAAATCAAACAGAGATTTCTGGCGGCGACGCTGATTTGCAGTTTCGCGTTGACGAACCTTTGGGCGTCCTTCGGTGGTGACGTGATCTTCTTCGAGTGTCGCAAGAATTGTGGCCGCTCGATCAGTGACGTGCCGAGGCACACCGGCGATTTTGGCAACATGAATTCCATAACTTCTGCCTGCCGCGCCTTCGATGATGCGATGCAGAAAGATCACGTCGTCGTTGCTTTCCTGCACGGCGACATTCCAGTTCGCAGCGTGTTTGAGCGTCGTCGTGAGGTCCGTCAGTTCGTGATAATGCGTTGCGAACATTGTGCGACACTGGATTTCGTCGTGCAGATGCTCGGTGATCGCCCATGCCAGCGAGATGCCGTCGTATGTACTTGTACCGCGACCGATCTCATCGAGAATCACAAGACTTCGCTCCGTGGCGGAATTCAGAATTCGAGCGGTCTCGGTCATTTCTACCATGAATGTACTTTGCCCCCGCGCGAGTTCATCGCTGGCGCCGACACGAGCGAACACGCGATCGGCAATGCCGATCAACGCTTCCTTCGCTGGAACGAATGATCCCATCTGTGCCATGATTGTAATGAGCGCGGCCTGGCGAATGTAGGTACTCTTACCGGCCATGTTAGGACCGGTAATGATTTGCACACGGCCGATGGCACCTTGGTCGTCGTCGATGTCTTTCAGGCCAAGTCGCACGTCGTTGGGAACGAATTGTCCAGACGGCAACAGCCGATCGAGCACCGGATGACGCCCGTCGCGAATGTCCATGATTGGTTCGGCCGTGAGCAGTGGTCGACAATAACCAGCGTTGGCGGCCAGAGTTCCTAACGCAGCCAGCACATCGATTTCCGCCATCGCGTCGGCCGTTCGCAGCAGTAACGGAACAAATGTCGCGACATATTCTCGAAGCGATGCGAACAGTTCCTGCTCAAGGGCTTTGGCTCGGTCTTCAGCTCGCAGAACTTTCTCTTCGTACTCCTTGAGTTCCGGTGTGATGTAGCGTTCCTGGTTTTTGAGCGTTTGCTTGCGAATATACTCGGCAGGCACTTTCGCGCTGTGCGACGCCGTGACTTCCAGGTAATACCCGAAGACTTTGTTGAAGCCAATTTTGAGATTCGAAATGCCGGTGCGTTCAATTTCTTTTTGCTGGTACGCCGCCATCCACTGACGGCCGCCTCGCATGAGATCACGAAACTCATCCAGTTCGACGTTGTAGCCCGGACGAATTACGCCGCCATCGGAGATGTTGTGCGGCGGCTCATCAATGACAGCATCAATGATTGCCGCGTGCGCTTCAGGGCACAGTTCAATTCGTTCCTCAAGTGTCTGAAGTCGTTTGGATTTGCGTGCGGCCAGTTTGGCTCGCAATCGGGGCAGTTGCCCCAATGTTGCTGCAAGACAAACCAGATCGCGTGGACTGCAGCGGCCGGTGGCAATCCGAGACGTCAGACGTTGCAGATCATAGACTTCTTTCAGCAGCTCGCGAACGTCATCTCTCAGAGACAATTGATTGACGAGTTCTTCAATTGCATCCTGTCGCTGAGTGATCTGTTCCAGATCTGTCAGCGGACTCGACAACCATTCGGCCAGCAGACGCGATCCCATCGGCGTGCAGGTTTCGTCCATGACTCCCAGCAGCGTGAAATCGCGGCGACCGTCGCGCAGCGTTTGAGCCAGTTCCAAACTGCGGCGAGTCGCTTCGTCAATGATCATGTGCCGACTGCGGCGCCAGGCTTCGAGTCGCACGATATGCGTCAAGGCAGTGCGTTGCGTTTCACGGACGTATTCCAGCAGAGCACCTGCTGCCGTGACCGCAGGCGAGTCTTCAATGTCGAAACCTTCCAGTGTTTGCGTGCCGAAATGTTCGTTCAAAAGCCGTTTTGCTGCTTCAAGAGCGAAGCACCAGTCAGGCCGCGTTGTGAACACCATCGGTTGCTGTTCCGCGCGGCGCATTTGCAGATTGCCGTCCTGCGCAGCACTTTCCGGGATCAGACATTCGGCCGGGCTGATGCGAGCGAGTTCGTCCTGAAGCTGCGATGGCTCAAGTTCGGTCAGCAGAAATCTGCCGGTTGATAATTCCAGCCATGCCAATCCGATGCTGGCTTTTGAAGGGGCGACGCAGGCGAGAAAATTACTCTGCCGCGGATCGAGCAATTGATCGTCCGTCAGTGTGCCGGGTGTGACGACGCGAGTGACTTCGCGGCGAACAAGTCCTTTCGCCTTCTTTGGATCTTCCACTTGATCGCAGATTGCCGCACGGAATCCAGCGTGGATTAGTTTCTGTAGATATACGTCAAGCTGATGATACGGAAATCCGGCCATCGGAGTTGGATTCTCCGACGTTTTGTCACGACTGGTCAGAGTCAGCCCGAGCACCTTGGCGGCGTTTTGAGCGTCTTCATGGAACAGTTCGTAAAAATCCCCCATCCGAAACAGCAACATGGTGCCGGGATTTTCCCGCTTCACTTCCATGTAGCGTTCCATCATTGGCGACAGTTTGGACATTACAGCGCCTTCACATCCGGAAACAGCATGCTCACGCTGGTGCGATCATGAATCGAACGAATGGCTTGAGCGAACAGTGGCGCGACGGAGATGCATTCAATTTTTGGGCCGTGAGATTCCAATTCTGGCTCGATCGTGTCGGTGATGTACAGCCGTTCGATACAACTGGCTTCGATTCTTGCCACGGCACCCTGTGAAAATACACCGTGCGAAACCGCCGCGTAAATATCCTTCGCGCCGCGAGATTTCAAAACTTCAGCCATGCTGACCAGCGATCCGCCAGTGATCGTGAAGTCGTCGACCATCAGGACATTGCAGCCTTCAACGGCGCCGATAACTTCCAGCACTTGAGCCCGCTCCGAGTGGTCTTTACGTTGCTTGTTGCCGATCACGACTGGAACGCCCAGCAGATTTGCGAAAGCCGACGCAGACTTGGCAAAACCGACGTCGGGGCTGCAGATGACAAGGTTTGGAATGTTCAGCGTTTTAACGTGATCGCAAATGACCGATCGAGCATAAAGATGATCGACAGGAACGCTGAAGAATCCCTGAATCTGCGGGCTGTGCAGATCCATCGTCAATACTCGATCAGCACCGGCGGCTTCAATGGCATCCGCACACACGCGAGCTCGAATGGAAACACGCGGCTCGTCTTTCTTGTCACCTTTCGCGTAGCTGAAGTAAGGAATCACAGCCGTAATCTTCGAAGCACTGGCGCGTTTGAGAGCATCGATCCAAAACAGAAGTTCAACGAAATTGTCATTGACCGGGCGATGAACGCCCTGGAT
>JAYVNW010000479.1:0-2570 GCA_043758225.1 Candidatus Kuenenia sp.
CCTGACGGTTCACGATTCAACGCCGTAATTCCACCACTTGCGCTTTGCGGTCCGACGGTTTCTATTCGTCGGTTCGGCAATCGCCGTCTGCAGATGGAAGATATGATCAGTCACGGCTCGCTGGCACCAGCAATGGCTGATTTCCTGATTCTCGCAATTCGCAGTCGCATGAACATGATTATCAGCGGAGGAACGGGTGCCGGAAAAACAACGCTCTTGAACTGCATGAGCCGCTACATTCCAGATTCGCAGCGCGTGGTGACTATTGAAGAAACAGCAGAACTTAGTCTGCAGCAGACGGACGTGATACCATTGGAAACACGTCTCCCGAACCTGGAAGGCAAAGGTGCTGTAACTCAGCGTGACCTGCTCCGAAACGCTTTACGTATGCGACCTGACCGCATTATCCTCGGCGAATCTCGCGGTGGCGAAGTACTCGACATGCTACAGGCTATGAATACTGGTCATGATGGTTCCATGAGTACCGTACACGCGAACGATACTCGCGAAACTCTTGACCGGCTGGAACTGATGATTGCACTTGCCGGGGTGGACTTGCCATCTCGTATTGCCCGTCAGTACATCACCAACGCGATCGACATTGTGATTCACGTGACTCGACTTCACACCGGTGAACGTCGCATTTCCCGTATCTCTGAAGTCTCCGGGTTGAAAGACGGCGAATATCGCATGGACGATATCTTCGTTTATAGAATCAATGGCGTCGATAAGAACGGTCACCCCGTTGGCAGCTTCTTTGCAACAGGTTATCAGCCGATCGCACTTCGACGACTGGCTCTGACGGGTGCAGATATTGAGCATTACAAACCGTTGTTCGAAGCCCGCGAACTCAAAATGACCAAGGACTAATCATTGCAGTCTGGCAACGGCCGCTGCGACGCTGAACTCAGTTTTTGACACCTCGGAAACAGACGTCATGATCGCTCCCAACAATCCTTTGCCAGCTCTGGAGCGACGCCCTGAGTTCTCAGGCCTGCTGCGCGAAGACCACAAGTTCGCCACCGGCGAGGGAACCGGTGTGAGTGAATCGGTCAACGGCTGGTTCGATCAGCTCTTGATGCAATCCGGGATCCAGACATCTCCGGCGTTGTGGGTGGCGACGTGTTTTGTGTCAGCACTGGCATTTGGCGGGATGGCCTTTGTTCTTTCTGAAAACCTTCTCTCTGCAGCATTCTTCACGATCGTCGGCGTTCTGCTGCCTGTCGTTGTGACAATAGGTCTGCGAACACGAAGGCAGACAGTCATCATGGCGCAGTTGCCTGGCATGGCTGACGAACTGGCTCGCAGCGCGCGAGCTGGACGTAACTTGGAACATTCACTGATGATGGTTGCCGGCGACACGCCATCTCCGCTTGGCGACGAACTCAAAGTCAGCGCGCGGCGAATGGAAATGGGGCTTGATGTTTCAAGTGCTGTCCGCGATCTCGCTGACCGGACCGGCGTTTCGACGCTCACGATGTTCTCATCCGCTTTGTCATTGCATCAGGATACCGGTGGTGACCTAATCCTGGTGCTGGAACGCTTATCGACCGCCATTCGCGACCGATTGCACTTTGTCGCTCGACAGCGAGCTGCGACAGTTGCAAGTCGTTGGGGGGCAGCGATGATGGTGCTCATACCATTTGGCGTGATGATGCTTTATACGGTCTGGTATCCCAACTACCTTGCTCGTCTGACAGAATCATCCCCTGGACGCATCTCGCTGTGGCTGGGGATTATTGGTCTACTCACCGGCAGCTTCTTCGTTTACCGAATTCTGGCGCGAAGTGCTCGGTTTTGATGCACTGGAATTCTAATTGTACCTGATCAAAGACTCCCCGAGCTTTTGACAGAGTTGCTGGCATCCCTTCCAACGAGATTTCAAACCTGAACGCATCGAATTTACTGATGCAACAGCGACTGTGGAGCGATTATTATGTACTTCGTCTGGTTTCTGGCAGCGGCTGGAGTGCTGGTCATTGGTCTTGCTGTCAAGAAGCTGTTATTCCCAGCTGAAAAACGTATTCTGAGTTCGTTTCAGCAGACTCGTCCTACGCCCGATTTGAGTGCGTCCACCGCGCTGAACTCCGAGGCCGCGCAGGCTCAGTCGGGACTATTGAAACTGGCGAGCGATCCCGAGCGAGTGCTCGCTTCAGGTGCCGCCGCAATGAACGCAGGCCAGCAATCGGATGCATTCGCTGCGAATCGGTTTGTGGATCCTGCGTCGGCCAGCCCTGACGCTGCAACGCACTATGGGAAGAATTCAGCAGGACAGGGAGCGAACCGGATTTCAACGTGGGGTGATCGCCGCTTGTTTTCTGAGTTTCGCGGTATCCTTGCTGATGACAAAGACCTGTCAACTCAAATCGTTCCGGAAGATCTTCCGATGCGAGATGATGACCTGATTTTTGGCCGCCTGACGGCTTCCCTTGCGCAGATGCTTCCGGAAACCGCCACACGACGTGAAACACAGCGTAGGAATCTTGTTGGTGCGGGGTATCAGTCTCGGGCGTCGTGGATCAATCTGACTGCCATTCGACTTGTGTTGGCTTTTCTGGCTGTCGTTGTTG
>JAYVNW010000480.1:0-8556 GCA_043758225.1 Candidatus Kuenenia sp.
TTTTTCTTATGCGACCTTCACACTATCGTCAATCACGACGTGGTTTCACTTTGATTGAACTGCTTGTCGTCATCGCCATAATTGCCATCCTGATTGCGCTACTGCTGCCTGCAGTGCAACAGGCTCGCGAAGCTGCTCGGCGGACCCAATGCAAGAATCACCTCAAACAGATCGGGATTGCGTTACACAACTATCATGACACCCACAGTGTCTTTCCATCGGGCTGGATCGCTGTCAATGCCGGCATCCCAAGCGCACACAACGGAACAAGTGGTGTCGGCTGGGGAGCCATGATTCTGCCTCAGATGGAACAAAACAACGTTTATCAGCTCTTCAATTCTTCTCTGCCTCTCACAGCCCCGGCCAACGCAGCATTCCTGCGAAGTCAGATCAGTGAATACAAATGCCCGTCCGATCCTCAGCCAAACTTTTTCAAGCTCAACATGGCAGGCACAACCACGGCCATCGCAGAATTGCCGATCGCCAATTATCTTGGCGTGTTCGGTCCGGAAAATCTCGACGACTGCGAGAACTCACCCGGTGCTCTTCCAGTCATGTCCGATGGCACGTGCAAGGGAAGTGGGATTTTCTACCACAACAGTAGCGTGAGAATGCGTGATCTGACAGATGGCACATCCAGCACACTGATGACTGGGGAGCGGAAGACCAAAGCGAATTTAGACTGGTTCACGAGCTGGCCAGGCATGATTGCGGAAGGCGAGGAAGCGTTTCAACGAGTCTGTGGTTCTGCCGATCATGTCCCTAACCATCCGGCAACCCACTTTGATGACTTCAGCAGCCATCATGTCGGTGGGGCTCAGTTTTGTCTGGGCGACGGATCGGTACGATTTATCTCTGAAAACATCGATGGCCGCGTTTATCGCTCTCTGGCCACGATTCAGGGTGGTGACACTGTAGGAGAGTTCTAAGCATGGCGCGTTCTGACGATCTGAAACTTCTGTACGAATACACACAAAGCGTCAGCCTGATTCGGCACATGCTGGCCGTTGAGGCCGCGTTGCGTGCGTACGCCCGTCATTTCGGGGAAGACGTGGACAAGTGGGGCACCGTGGGCCTATTGCACGACTTCGACTATGAACGCTGGCCAACTCCGCCCGACCATCCATTGAAGGGTGCGGAGATTCTTAAACAGCATGGCTATCCCGACGACGTCATTTATGCGATCAAGTCACACGCCGATTATCTCACCGACTGCCCACGCATTTCGCGGCTTGACAAGACACTTTATGCGTGCGATGAACTCTGCGGATTCGTCGTCGCCTGCGCCCTGATGCGTCCGGGTCGTCTTGAAGGCATGGCCCCCAGCAGTGTTCGAAAGAAAATGAAACAGCTCTCGTTTGCCGCCGCCGTCAACCGCGGCGATATTACTCGCGGGGCTGCTGATTTGGGCATGGAACTCAACGAACACATCGCCTTCGTCATTGCCGCGCTGCAACCCATCGCTGCTGAACTGGATCTTGTGCCGGAGACTGGGGTGACGGGCGATCCGTAGGACGAGGACCATGGTCCGCGACTATGTTCACGGCGACGAATTCAGCCGCGTCCACACTTCCGGGAGTCGCGACTGGATGAGATTTCTGGTGGAGACTGGCAACAACAATATCTGCATCGGGATGCAAATCGTATCTTCGACGCCAAGTGCGCCGGGTTGCCGACCGTACTTGTAGTCATAATCCAGAGACCCGTCGGACTTAGTCTTCGCTTCCTGACATTTGGTGTTCGCGACTGACATAAAGAACAGATCTTTCGCGGAGTTGCCCCCAGCAGCGGGCTGGCAAAACAATTTCCGCCGAGCCATCTCACGAAACAATTCTTTGGCAGTCATCTCTGCTGGGTTTACAACCGCGATCTTTTCGGCGATCACGGATTCAAACGGCCGTTCGCCGTTGTGTTCGTATGCACGCACAGAGGAAAAGGCGTCCAATATCTCTTGTTTGACAAGCGGAAAATGGGTACATCCCAGCACAACCGTGTCGATCGCCGATACTTTGCCGGACAACTTATGATTCAGCGCCAGAGTTGCAACATCGTACCGGACGTAGTTGGCAACTGAGTTCAGCCGGATTGATTCAGCAACCTGCTGATCGCCAAGTAAGCCAGCGGGATCGAATCCATAGACGTCCAACGCATCCTTGTTCAACGTGGCCGTTTTGTTATCCACCGAGGGCCCAAGATAGGTTCGATCTGACTCGCTCTTCGAATCAAAGAGACCAATAAACGCGGGATCGCCTTCGATCGCCCCGGCAAGACCTACCGAACCCTGTTGTACGACTTCCGGAGCACGTTTTCCTGCCAATCCAGTGGCGCGACCGATCGCGGTGGGATAAGCATTGCTGCCACACGTGCCGACTGTGGCCAGTACGGCAACGGTTCGCGGTGGGTCGCCAGAATTGATGTCTTCCATGACTCCTCTAGCGCCAGCTTCAACAACCCCGATCACAATCACCGGAATTTTCAACGCTGTTACGGCTTGCCGGATTTCTTCCATCCCCCAGGCAGTCGCCGTGTTGCAGGCAATCACGATAGCTTTGACTGGCGGCTTATCAAATTGCGGAGCTGCGGATTCAGGATCTGCCCAATACCTTCGCCCCAACAGGAATGCCGCATCCTTCAGAATCAGCTCCTTAAGGAAGTTTTGCCGTCCCGCAGATGGATAATTTCCGTAGGGCATGTTTGCCTGATCGCCAAAGTAAATAAACCTTTCGTCTTCAAAATCCTTTCGGCCATCTGGTCCCGGCGAATAGTTGTCATTGTGGAATGCGTCGAGCGACAGGATGGCTTCCTGTACGGTAAGCCCGCCGATGCCCGAATCGAACACGCCAATGGGAAGATCCCGCGTTTCGTTCGACCACGCGGACATATCAAACGTAAACGCCTTTCGCCCATCAGGAGCCAGCGTGGCATGTGCGACGAAGCTGCGCACAACTTCCGACATTTCGCCAGCCTGCTCTGGCTTAACGGGCGAAACCTGCTGCGCAACGGCCAAAGTCAGCCAAATGAAAGTAGGGATTATGTTCATAGACGCCTCACCTGTTTCGACGAACCTGATCCGTGATAATAATACATCGCATTTTTGTCTGAGAACACAGACCCACAAAAAAACGCCTGTCAGTAACTGACAGGCGTTGATTTCCGTTCATCAGAGTTTCCCCTGAAAGCTTGTCGCGAGCAGGACTTATTTGCTGTCGCCCTTCAAGTCGTCAATCTTGATTTCCATGGTCTTCAGAGCATTGTCTCCCTTCTGCACCTTTACGGCATACTTGCGATCCAGATAACCTTTACGTTCGTGCCATACGCGGAATTCGTGTTCCCCGACAGGCAGGTTTGGAATCTTGAACTTGCCTTCTTTGTCAGTCACAGCGGCGTACGGATGATCAACAACCATCCAGTATGCCTGCATCCATGGATGGAAGTCACATGCGACCTTCAGCGGTAGAGATTCACTGATCTTGTAATTAACAGCTAATCCCTTGCCTTCAACAGTGTTCGCCGCCACCAGAACGTTGACAGCCTGATTCTTAAGCGGATACGTATGGGTGTTATGCGCGATTGAGTCGCTGGAAATGACTTCTACTGACTGCCCGCCCAAAACCACCATCGCATGCGGACTGAACATACAGCCCTTCTGGTCGAAGATGACCACTGCGGGATCAGGCTTCTTCAAGTCCGGATGAATGCTCTTCGGAGCTTTGGCCAGGTAGATGAAGACGTTCGCCAGACCTTTGGAGTCGGCGTCAATCACCAGATCGTCTTTGTAAGTGTCAACAGCCGCACAAACCGCTGGATCTTTTACAGGAGCACCTTTCGCGTGCAGCAACACTGGTGCCGGAACATCGCCGGTTACAACGACTTGACCAGAAATTGTTCCCCAGTCTGCTGCTATCACTGACGCGCTGCAGCACAACATCAAACTGGCGGCCAGAATCATCTTTTTCATGTACATGTTCCTTTAAGGAGTTCGCGAGCTGACAAAGGCAGGCCGTCGAGCACGCGGGCTCAAAGCTATCCGACGGTCAGCAGCCAGAGGTAGTGATCACTGCAAATGATTAAGCGATATGCAGAAACAACTTCTCCTGTAATATTCGGCGTAGCCGCTGCATTTCCGATTTTAGCGCGATGCCTGAGCTAAGTCGAATCCCACTTTCCGTTTCTCTCCGTTACTGCGACTTAGTTCCCAGCCCTGGGACGTGAATCTGCACCCTTTTTTTTCTGGCCCACCCAGTGTCGCTCGTCGTATTCCAGTATGTTTTCGGCGTCTTTCTGCCGGCTGGACCATGTCAGGAAGTCACCTTCGTCGAACTGGGCAGCCGCTGTGAATCGAGGTTCAAGAGTGTGCGGAACTGTGCATGTCGTGGTATGCGGCTCAGACAAATCCATTTGTTCGGAATTTGTCGTGTCGAGTGCTGGCATGGTTACGCCTTTCGCAATTTGAGAGGTAAGTTGAGGCTTCCTGCCGGAAAGGACTTCGCTGCCCTGCTGGACTTGCGACCAACTCCGTACAGATATCACAGGACCACACGACGACGCTGAGCGCACATTCGCCCTTGGGTTCGCCTTGCGGCGATAGTCCTCCTCGGCAAGGAGGACCTACCGAAATCGGTGACCGCAGCTCTTTGGACTGTTTCGGCGGTTATGTTTTGCACGATCCAAGACATTGCATAGACTGTGGCATCGAGATCCATTCCTGCAACCCAGCAGTTTGCACCGCACTCAAGTCATTTCACCACGTTAAGTCCGCAACATGAAAAAAGACGAATATCGTCGATGGTTTTCTGACCAGCTGGTGCTGCAAAATCGTCTCCTCATGGGAGCGATCGCAGCAATGGCTGGTCTCGGACTGGTTGCCACGTTGCTGGAAATGGTGATCTTCGCATGTATTCTTCGCGTAGGGTTTGTCGGTTCATGGATCCAGGCGTTCTTGATGACGGCCGGCATTCTCGGTCTGGTCCTTTTTCTGACTTACCTGCGTCTGCCAAAGCAACTTGCCGACCGAGAACACGAACTGGAACTGGATGACCGCATTACGATCATCCGTACGGCTCCCACTATGACGGCTGTCTGGACATACGCCCTTGGAAGTCTGGAATCCGATCAGTCGTGGGTTGAACGACTGCTTGGCATGCTGGCTTTGCCTCAGCGCCTGTTCTGCGCGGCATATTTCGCCTGGCAGCGAACCGAACAACTCAAGGCCATTGGTGTCAACGATTGCGCTGCTGTCATACGGATGCTTGATCGAAAGGCCGAACGTATCGAAGTCGGGCAGCTGATGGAGGAACTGCAGCTTTCCTATCTCGAAGCAACTCTCAGAAACCTGTCGCTCATTGATGGGGTGATGTTCCTGGCACAAAAGACCCTGGGTCTGAGTCTGACCAACCGACTTGTCGATGATATGACTGAATGGGTCAAAAAAAACAAAGCGGCCGAATAAGACATCGTTGGGAAACAATTTACCGAGTTCTGAATCGTAGGTTAGGCTTCCAGCCGGTCTTTTGCTCACAGGCTGGAAGCCTATCGTACGTGGTGGAAAAGAAAGAATTTGAAACCATGGACATCGCCGAAGTCCGCAAAGTCGCCTCACTGGCTCGACTGACATTGAACGCACAGGAACTCGCTGCCTGTGGCGAACAATTGACCGTCATCCTGGATTACGTCAGTCTGCTGAACGAAGTCGATACCACCGACGTCGCGCCGATGTCACATCCGATTCCTGCGGAAAACATCTTCCGCGACGACGTGCAGAAGGATTCACTTCCCCGCGAAGCGGCTTTGGCAAATTCTCCAAAAACCGACGGCCTGTTTTTCCTTGTGCCGAAGATTCTGGAAGAAAAAGGCGCGTAGCCGAGCAGCAGAATGAAAAGTACCTGTTGAGCCTGAGTCGCTATTTTACTGGTACGATTGGCACTACGTATTCGTAACCGCCCTGAATTCCCAGCGGCAGGCCAAGCTGCCAGTACAAGAACAGAAACGCCGACCACAGCACCAGAAACGCCAGCGAATAAGGCAACATGATCGACGTGACGGTGCCGATGCCCGTGCACTTTACGTATCGCTGACAGAAAACGACCACGAGTGGAAAATAAGGCATCATCGGCGTGATGATGTTTGTCGTCGAATCACCGACACGATAAGCCGCCTGAGTAAATTCCGGTGAGATGCCAAGGATCATCAGCATCGGCACGAAAATCGGGGACAGCATCGCCCACTTGGCTGACGCTGATCCAACCAGCAAGTTGATCATGGCTGTCAGCAGAATGATTCCGGCAATCGTGACCGCTGGCGGCGCGTTGATGCTCTTTAGATAATTCGCCCCTTTGACGGCCAATAACGCTCCAAAGCCGGACTGTGAGAACGAGGCGATAAACAGCGCGGCGAAGAACACCAGTACCAGATAATATCCCATCGATTCCATCGCTTTGCTCATGCCTTTGATCGCGTCGCGATGCGTTTTAAATGTGCCGGAGATAAACCCGTGCACCAGGCCGGGGATCAGGAAGAAGATGAAAATCAGCGGCACGATGGAGCCCATCAGTTTCGCTGCGGGTGGCCTCAGCGATGTCAGTCGGCGATAGAGTTCCCAGTTTTCGCCTTGCGGAGGTGTCGCCTGCAACGAGGAGCCGGGCATCAACGCCCACGAGGCCAGAAGTCCGCCACAGACCACGATCGACGCGACCGCGCAGATGATTCCCAGATTGTCGCGGCGGGTGAGTTCGGGCAACTTTGGCATGTCATTCGGATCACCGTCAACGATAGACGAACGCAGCTTGGGTTCAATGACAAAGTCCGTGATCAGCCATCCGAGAGTAACGATCAGGAAGCTCGATGCTCCTGTGAAGTACCAGTTGCATAGCGGATTAACGACGTATTCTTTATCGACTAGTTGCGCCGAGGTTGTCGTCAGTCCTGCCAGCAGCGGATCAATTCCGCACGGTATAAGATTCGCGCTGAAGCCTCCGCTGACGCCTGCAAAAGCGGCGGCGATTCCGGCAAGCGGATGGCGACCCGCCGCATAGAAGATGATGCCTGCCAGAGGAATGACGACGACGTATCCGGCATCCGCTGCGGTATGACTCAGCACGGCAACCAGCACGACCATCGGTGTGAGTAGAGACTTCGGCGTGAACGTGAGCAACGTTTTGAGCAGCGCGCTGATGAATCCTGAATGATCCGCCACGCCAACGCCCAACATCGCCACCAACACCACTCCCAGCGGATGAAAACCTACAAAACTTTCCGTCATGGTTGACAGAAACTCCGCCAGCTTGTCCAGCGTGAGCATGTTGACGATCTCTATCGGCTTGTCTTGTCCCGGCAGTGTTTCCGTGAACTGAATCGACGAACAGATTGCCGACATGGTCCAGATGATCAGTATACCCAGCACGAACAACACGGCGGGATCGGGCAGTTTGTTGCCGATCCACTCAATGAAGTCCAGAAACACCATCACCGAGCCGCGTGATTTGGGAGTCGCACCGCTTGTCGTCGTATCGGCCATTCCTAATTCCTGTTTGTGTTGCCCAACAATCGGCAGCGGCAAAACGTTCCGTTGGCGGTTCGCTATGTTTTCTCTACTTCGACGCTCATATTCTGCCCTCCTCGCAATACACGCACGACAGCAATTGCTTCGTCTCGCACCATGTAAAACACGACGTGGTTCGGAAAGTCCTTGACCAACTTGGTTCGCATTCCAGCCAATTCAGGAACGCGACTTGGGAATGGCGCGCCGCTCTCGGGAAACAACCCCAAACCTTTGATGGTCTGCTCGGCCGGTTCAAGAAATAGCAACGCTGCGTCGATGCTTCCTTCAGCGATGTACATCGCGTGGCCCTCCACGTCCTCAGCAGCTTTAGGGTGCCGAATGATTGGCTTCAACGTGGCCATTTAACCGATTCTCTTCGACACCACGCGGCTTTTGATGGCCTGCCATTCTTCGCCCGTCCACTGCTCCGCTAGCCCACTCGCGACGCCGGCCAACAACAACTGTTCAATTTCCCCGTGTCTTTCGCTCGCCGCTGCGACCAATACGACGATACACTCGCTAGCCGTTGCGTAAGCAGCTCGCTCGGCGCTTTGATCGACATACGACATCAAATGTTCTGGCAACTCAACGGGAATCGTAGACATCTCTCGGTTCTCCTGATCGTTGTTCCGACGGACCGCGACCGCTAATGCGGTTTTCCGCTGAGGCCCGTCGAGGACGCCCTTCATTGTATGCCACGTTGACTCTACGTGCTATTCCTGCAGTGTTTTGCTCGGTCATAATCGTCAGCACCGCAGTTTTTTTATTGGGTGGAGGGTTGTAGGTTTCGTTTTTTAGCTCACCATCGTTTTTAACGATGCGGGCAAGCGGGTTGTGGATCTAGTCTTAGTCGAGATCGCTTCCGTTTAACCCGCGACGCGAACTCGAAGAGGAAGCGGGGTGCTCGGCACCTCCTCTTGGAGTCGGGTTAAACGATTAAATCAACACCTGCCAAGCCGGATGGTGTCGGTGACAGAAACTTGCGACAGTCGAGCTATGGCGCTTTCGTCGCCACTAGT
>JAYVNW010000481.1:0-8271 GCA_043758225.1 Candidatus Kuenenia sp.
GGCTTGATGCAAACCAACGCAGTCAGAATGTTCGCGACCTCATGCCGTTTGAAACCTGTAATCACTAAGCGAAATGGTGCCCCTGTGAAAAATGATCACTGGCTGTTCATAATGTTGTGTGTTGCTGCCAATCTGGTGATTACGTTGCCTGCGATCGCTCAGGATGCTGCAAAAGACGACACAATCCGAATCGCAACATTCAATTGCAGCTTGAACCGCGACAAATCCGGCGACCTGCTGAGAGATCTGCAAAGCGGCAACAACAAACAAGCGCGAGCGGTGGCGGCGATTCTGCGAACTGTACGGCCTGACATCGTGCTGTTGAATGAATTTGATTATGACTCTGCAGGCGCGTCGATTGACGCTTTCCGCAAAGACTACCTTGAAGCCACTGGCGACTGGACATCGCAGCCGGCTCTGAAGCTGCAGTATGCGTATTCCGGACCTGTCAACACGGGTGTACCAAGCGGACTGGACCTGGATCATGACGGCAAGACTGACGGTTGGGGCGATGCTTTCGGATTCGGTCGCTTTCCGGGACAGTACGGCATGGTCATCTTATCACGAATTCCAATCGATGCCGCGGCCGCGCGTTCGTTTCAAAATCTCTTGTGGAAGAACATGCCGTCCTCCGCAGTGCCGGCGGCTATCACGGTCGGTGCCGAAGCGTGGTACCGTGAATCAGATCTCGCGACTTTGCGACTGTCGTCAAAAAGCCACTGGGACGTGCCAGTAAATATTGGCGATAGAACGTTGCATGTGCTCGTCAGTCATCCGACGCCGCCGGCTTTTGATGGACCGGAAGATCGCAACGGTCGCCGCAATCACGATGAAATCCGACTTTGGGCGGAATACGTTTCAGACCAACAGATCGGATGGCTGACTGATGACAAGGGCGTATCGGGAGGATTACCTTCCGACGCATTATTTGTGATCCTGGGCGATCAAAATGCAGATCCCAAAGACGGCAACAGCTTTAGCGGAGCGATTGACTTGTTGCTGAAGCATCCTCGAATTGATGCTTCACACATTCCCACGAGCCAAGGTGGAGTCGAAGCGACGAAAACTCAAGGCAAAATCAACATCCGGCACAAGGGCGATCCGTCTCATGACACGTCCGATTTTTCAGACGGCAGCGTTGGGAATCTGCGGGCTGATTATGTTCTTCCCAGTCGAGGTCTGGATGTGCGTGCCTCGCACGTTTTCTGGCCGAAGAAGGGCGAACCCGGCGCGGATCTGGTGGAGTGTTCCGATCATCGACTCGTGTGGATTGACGTCGCGTTTTGATTGTGAACTCTGAGCTCCCATGACCAACAATGAAAGCGCACACGAACTTTGCACTGCTTATCACGAGGCCGGACATGCCGTCATGGCACTGGTGTTTGATCGGCCCGTGCAAAAGGTCAGCATCCTTCCAGACCAGCGCCGTTTGGGGCACTGTGAACTTCGCAAAGGCGTCTCACGAGCGTCGCAGGATCGTCTGGAAGCCGATATTTTAATTCTCCTGGCTGGCGTTGTCGCGGAGGCGATTCATTGCGGAACTTATAACTGGAATGGTGCCGCGATGGATTTACAATCCGTAAAACGACTTGCCGTGATGCGAAGCGGACAAGGACAAGCAGATAAACTCACCAGACGCCTGTTGGCAAAAACGGAACACATATTGCAGCAACCGCAGCACTGGGCCGCAATCGATCTGATAGCAGCGGAATTGCTGGCAAAAAAGTCAATCAGTGGTCGCACAGCCCGTCATCACTTCGAAAACACAGTGAAATAGGCATTCCCTGAGAAACGCAAAGGCGATGTTCGGGTCGCCACTGACAATGTCAGCGATGTGAACTAAGATCTTCCTTTCTGTCGTAGAGACGTCTTTCTGACGTCCACGATGTTACGTTCGGCACGACTTTGTTGCGGATCCTTCGTTCATGTTCAACTTGTTTCAATTGGCCGATGACACACCGATGTTCTGGGGCCAGACTTATAATAACCACGACCTGATTGTCATCTTACTGCTTGTCCTTCTGGAAGGTCTGCTGTCGATCGACAATGCGTTGGTCCTTGGATTGCTTGCTAAACGAGTTCCCAAACATCTGCAGGGAAGAGCGTTGACGTACGGTCTTGTCGGTGCATTTGTGTTTCGGCTGGTGGCTGTCGCAACTGCCAGCTATTTATTGAAGTGGCGTATCGTCAAACTGATTGGTGGCGGTTATCTGATTTACATTGCCGTGAAGCACCTGTTCTTTGAATCTCAGGAAGTCTCTCAGGGAACTCTCGGCACTGACAAAGACGGACAGTTGCAACTGCACGACACGGCCACCGGAAATCCGTTGACTCCAGATCAGGAAATGCAGGAAATCAAAGAACGCGTCCCGGTCCCTGTACCGGAAGAACAACTGCGAGCGGGCCGGAGTTTCTGGATGACCGTTGTCGTGATCGAACTGACAGATATTGCCTTCGCTGTCGATTCGATCCTGGCGGCAATCGCTTTGGTTGGTGCTCCACCAGCGAATCATCCGGAGACCGCATTTCACCCTAAACTGTGGGTCGTTGTGATGGGCGGACTGCTGGGGATTATGTTGATGCGTGTTGCTGCGGCAATGTTCATCCGGCTGCTCGAAAAATTCCCGAGATTTGAATTATCCGCGTATCTTCTTGTCATCGTGATCGGATTGAAACTGCTCGCAGACTGGGGATTCAACTCAGAGGAACATCCTCACGTCGTCGATTTCCACACTTACACGCGACCTGAGTTCTGGATCTTCTGGATGTCAATGCTGGCTTCTCTGGCTGTCGGGTTTCTTCCGCCTCGAAAATCTAAGGCTGAACCACAATCATGAGTTTACAGCTCAGCGAATCGCAGCTGAATCGTTTTCGACGCACCGGCGTCATCGCCGTCATGATTGTCGATGATCCCGCTCACGCGGTGAGATTGGCGGAAGCACTTCTGGATGGCGGTGTGGATATTATGGAGCTGACTCTGCGAACTGCAAAGGCAATGGAATGCCTGTCTGCCATTGTCAAACGCGTTCCAGAAATGCTGGTTGGTGCCGGGACAATCATTTTTCCTCATCAGGTCGATCAAGTCGTCGAAGCTGGCGCAGCATTTGGCGTGGCACCTGGCACAAATCCCGTTGTCATTCGCCGAGCTGACGAACTTAATTTGCCATTTGCTCCTGGCGTTGCGACTCCGACAGACATCGACGTCGCCGTGCAGGCTGGATGTCGCCTGTTAAAATTCTTTCCGGCCGAACACTGCGGTGGCCTGAATATGCTCGCCAGCATCAAAGCACCATACGCTCATCTAGGATTGAAATACATCCCACTTGGCGGCGTTACGACCGGCAATATGTCGGCATGGCTGACGGATCCTGACGTCCTCGCCGTCGGCGGATCATGGCTGGCAAAGAAGGATGCAATTGATTCAGAACGCTGGTCTGAGATCACTCAAACATGCCGCGCAGCTCGTGAAATCGTAGTGAATATGTCTGACCGAAAAGAATGAAGACAACACGATTCGACGTGATGAGCCCGTTGGATTGTATGTTGTTCAATATGAGGCACAAACATGAATAACTCTTCATCGCATGACAAACGCGACTTGGTAAACAAGGATGTGCTATTCGCGCCCTGCCAGATGCCTGGTACCTGTGTTTGTGGTACCTGTGTTTCGATGATCGGCCGTAGCATTGATTTCAAGCTGCTGATTCGATGGCTAAGTCCATGACGGTCGCAACATGCCGTTTCTTAATTGTCGCTAGCCTAAAACAGTGAATATAGAGGTCGTCCTATATCCAGCAGGTTAAATGGGCGGCCTTGCTCATCCGTGGCCTGAATGTCGCGAATTCCCATCGCGTGGTAAACCGTGTGAGCCACATCGGCTGGTGTGATCGGGTTTTCTTTCGGATACTCACCCAGTCGATCGCTGGAACCATATGTCTGGCCGCCGCGAATTCCTCCTCCAGCCAGCAAATCCGTCAGGCAGTGAGTCCAATGGTCTCGTCCCGCACCGCTGACGCCGCCTGATCGCGGATCTCCAATTTTTGGCGTGCGTCCCATCTCGCTGGTCACCATCACCAAAGTCTGTTCGAGCAACTGCTTCTGAGCCAGATCTTCAATCAAAGCAGAAAATCCACGATCGAATTCCGGCAGCAAGTCGTCCTTCAGACAATTGAAATTGTTGCCATGTGTATCCCAGCCTCCTCCACTGGCACATTTCTTTCCGAGTCGCTTGTCGTCATCCATCCAGAAAACGGTGATAAACGGCACGCCCGCTTCGACGAGACGCCGCGCCAGCAACAGGCTCATTCCATTGACAGTTTCGCCGTATCTTTTACGCAGCTCGGCAGGCTCCTGAGAAACATCAAAAGCCAACGCCGTATTCGATGAGGTCAAGAGCGAGAACGCGCGTGCCTGTTGCCGATTCCATCTGCTGGCTTTCTGAGCCGACTCAAATTCAAACCGCGCGGCGTCGATCGATTTCAGCAGATCGCGGCGAGCATCGATTCTGCTCAGATCAGTACCGGCGCAAAGCTCGAGCGACGGTGCCTGAAATTTCAACGGCTGCTCGAGACTTCCCTGTAGATACAGTGGATCGTGTTCGATGCCGATCCTTGCAGCGAATTGCCCCGGGCGTGTGTATGGAGCCTGGCTGGGCTTGTACGGCAGCGTAATCGCGTTCGGCAGGTCTCCATTCCTTCCGCGTCGGGATGCCACCACAGACCCGATGAATGGCCAGTCACCAGGCATCGGCGTTCGATTGTTTGCCAGAGATAAAAACGTCGGATCGGGAATGTGACCAGTCAGGTTGTAATAGTATCCCGCATGATGATCGTTTGTGTTGACCGTTCCTCCAATGGAATTGATCAACGCCAGGTGATGAGCCTGCTGAGCCAGCATGGGAAGATGCTCAGACAACATCACTCCCGGTGCCGAAGTAGCGATCGGCGAAAACGGACCACGGTACTCCAGCGGCGCGTTGGGCTTCATGTCCCAGGTATCAAGATGCGACGCTCCGCCACACAGAAAAAAGAGAATCGTTGACTTAGCAGTTCCGACCCGCAGGTCTGAGCCTGTCGATTCCGTGGCGGTCGCATGCGCTAGCCCCAGACCCGGCAATGCTGCCAATCCGGTCGCCGAAGCTACCAGCATTGTTCGTCTGGAACCTCTATGATGTGCCATCACTGCGCCTCAGTTGCCTGCGAATATCGTTGCTCCCTCTCCGTGGTGCATGCTGCATAGATTATCTGCAACGTGACCAATTGTCACCTCCTTTTGCCAACACTGTTCTGGCTGACACTAAAATGTGTCCACCCGACATCCGTAATCGAAACATGCTACTGTTCAATTCTATCGTTGTTTCACATCTTCGCCTGGCAGTGAACGAGCGATCAGAAGAATGATCCGATCATCCGCTTGACTTTCAAATTCCACCTTCACTCTTCAGTGTCAAGCTGTGAAATGCAACTTTTTTGATCTGAGTTGTAAATGGCGGTCGCTACGACCGTGCAAGTTCACTTTTTAACGCAAGCGGATTTCCGGCCGTCTCTCGCTCACTGCTACAGCCGTCAGGTTATGACTGCGTGGTGACTTTTTGTCACGTCGGTCAACATTTTGCAACAGCGAACCAAAGTTAGAGTGGTAGTGTTGCCGCAGGAGTTGCCCTGCGACCGAAGTCTGTCAAAAGTTGGATCGTGTCCATCTTTCGACTCAAGTGACTGCCACCGCAGGAAAACCCAAACGAGTGGTGGCTCGACGGTAAAAGTTCGAGTTGAATTGTTCAGGTAAGGTGGACTTCTAGTCCGTCGCTGCCAACGTTCGTCCACGGACTGGAAGTCCGTCGTACCCGCAAAATAAGCTCTGACTCACCATTAAAAATCGTATCCGAAAACACTCAACAGTGTTTCCCGATCGCCGTGCGCGCATCGGAAACATCAGGTCGAATTCAATGCTGGACAAAGAACGACTCAAAACCGACTTACTCGCGCTGGGGCTGCTGGCCCTGGTCGTGTTCGTCGGTTTGAGCTTCCTCAGCTACGACCCTGCTGATCCACCATCAAGCCTTGTGTTTCCGCAGCGACAGGTTCCAACAAACATCTGCGGAGAAATCGGTGCATCGGTTGCTTATTACACGCGACAATGGATGGGATTTGGCATGTGGGTCGTGCTCGCGGCGTTGGTGTCCTGGGATTTGAAGTTATTCTCTCGCGAACCTTCCCGCCGGACGGCGACAACGATCATCGGTCTCGCGTTACTCGCCACTTCATCCTGCGCATTACTGCAACTGTTGGTTCCCGGCCTGTCTTCCGGATCCGCGTACGGCAGTGGAGGGCAGATCGGTGCGTGGACTGGCATACTTCTGGAACAAAAATTCTCCACAGCGGGCATTATGATCTTCGCCTTCAGCTTGCTGACTGCCGGCATTCTGTTGACTCCACTTTCCGATGCTCTGCAGCCTGCGTTATTGGCTGCCGCACTGCCTGTGACTGCGATTCGTTCGACGGCAGGCTGGCTGCGACGCGATACAGAAAGCGCGAAACCCCGCAAAGAAAATGGGAAACCTCCGGTACTTGACGTCGCCGATCATACGGTCTCGATCCCCATCAGATCTGCCGCTGTGGCTGCACCCGCTGCCGATGTCGCCGATGTTGCAGAGGTCGACGGCCGATCAATTCGCATCAATCCACCTGCTTCGCTCACACTGCACAACCCAGACGGACTGGACCTTGCGCATCGCCGCGGTTTCTCACTGCCCGACATTAATCTGTTGATGGATGCTGAAGAGTTTCCATACGAAGAGCTGGCCAGGAAAGCCCGCATCGCAGCCAACACGCTGGAGAATGCTTTCGAAGAATTTGGCCTGAATGTCAAGGTAGCCGAGATCGATACCGGACCAGTTGTGACTCAGTTCGAACTGGAACTGGAACGTGGCCTGCGGCTCAATAAAGTAACAGCTCTGGAAGATGACCTTGCGATTGCATTGCGAGTTCCATCCGTTCGCGTTGTCGCGCCGATTCCTGGCAAAAACACTGTGGGTGTGGAAGTTCCGAATGACAAGCAGGTCATGGTGCGGATGAAGGAACTGCTGCAGACTGCCCGTGCGTCGTCGGAGGATATGCGTTTGCCGCTCTTCCTTGGCAAGGACGTCAGTGGTCGGCCGTTGACGGTGGATATGGCAAAAATGCCGCACTTGCTGATCGCCGGACGAACGGGGACCGGCAAGAGCGTTTGTTTGAATACGCTGATTCTGTCGTTGCTGATGACGCGCACACCAGACGAAGTGCGCATGTTGATGATCGACCCGAAGATGGTCGAATTGAGTCCATACAAAAAGATTCCGCACTTGATGCATCCCGTGATCACGGACATGAAGAAGGCAGAAGCCGTTCTCGCATGGGCCGTGGACAAGATGGAAGAACGATACGACCTGCTCGCACGTGTGGGCGTTCGCCATTTGGATAACTACAACAAACTTGGCAAACCCGAAATTCTGGATCGTCTTGGATTGTCCGAATCCGATCCGGATGCAGCGGCCGTTCCGGATCGAATGCCGTTCATCGTCATCATCGCTGACGAAATGGCAGACCTGATGATGACCTCAGGCAAGGAAGTGGAAGCTTACATTATTCGACTGGCTCAGAAATCACGTGCTGTTGGTATTCATCTGGTGTTGGCAACTCAAAAGCCAACAGTGGACGTCATCACAGGCTTGATTAAATCCAACCTGCCGGCTCGAATTTCGTTTCAGGTCGCAAGCAAGATGGACAGCCGTGTCGTGCTGGATGAAGGCGGAGCCGAACGATTGCTGGGCAGCGGGGACATGCTGTATCTGGCTCCATCAACAAGCCACCTGACGCGTGCTCAGGGTACGTATGTGAGTGACGAAGAAATCAACGCAATCATTGCTTTTTTTAGCGATACCGAACCGGAGTACAGTCCTGAACTGTTGAAACTGACGGCCAATGCCGGAGCTGGCGCGGCGGGAGGCAGCGGCGAGGCTGGTCCTCGGCATCATGACGATCTGTATGACGACGCAGTGGCCGTGGTTATTCGCGAAGGCCGAGGCAGTGTTTCCTTGTTGCAACGTGCTCTTGGCATCGGTTACGGTCGTGCGGCTCGCATGATAGACTACATGTCGGAGGACGGAATTGTCGGCGATCACAATGGAGCGAATGCACGCGAAGTCATCTGCACGATGGAGGAATGGGAACGGGCCAAGGCAGATCGCGACGACGATTGATGGCTGATAATCGAATGGCCGGGGCTGGATCGAGC
>JAYVNW010000482.1:0-7116 GCA_043758225.1 Candidatus Kuenenia sp.
CTTTTGGTGACTCGAATGCTGTCCCGCGTTGACAACATTTCGCGTGGTTCCGCCAGCAGGTCGAGTATTCGATCAAGACCGCTGAGACTGTTTTGAAACTGCGTAGCACTTGTCGCCAACGCGGCGAGAGGTTCCAGAAGCATTAGCAGATAGACCAGAAACATCATCAGGTCACCGACGGAAATGTGCCCGCTGATGACACGCATTCCACCGTAGAACAACAAGCCAGCGCTAGCGACTGGAATCAAAATTTCCCAGACCATTTCGACGATTCGCATCCACCACCAGGCGTACAATTCCTGTCGCGCCATCAGATTATTTTCTTCAGAAAATCTGACGGCTTCACGTTTTTGTCGACTGAACGCGCGAACGATGCGCATGCCGGCAAATGTTTCTGCGGCGCCAGCGTCGATGGATTCACGTTGCTTGCGAATGGCGCGAAATTGCGGCCGGATGCTGTTGATCCAGGCGCGGTGCGTAATGAAGACGGTTGGCAGCAGCGCCAACGCGCCGAGCAGTAGTGTCCAGTCGACCCACGCCAGTATCGTCAGGCTGCCGATCAACTGAATCACAGCGCGCCAGGGATTGTAGAGCATTCCAAAGACAAGTTCGCCAACACTGCCACCGTCTTCGCGAAGGACCGATGCGACTCCACCGGATCGCAGCTCGTGAACGCGATGCAGTGGCAATCTGACAGCGTGGTCGAATACGCGACGTCGAACGGCCAATTGAATCTGCTTTGAAATCTTCGTCGCGTACCATCGCCCCAGAACGTGAATCATAATCTTGATCAGCGATACGATCGCAACAAGTCCCACAGCGGCGGCCAGAATCCGCTTGGGTGTTGTGAGTGACGGAAACGACTGGCTGACCCATACTGGTAGCGGTTTTCCATCCAACGCATAGTCGATCACAAACTTCGTGCCAGCTGGCGGCAGGAGACCGAGAACGGTTGATGCCGATACCGTAAGCAGTGCGAAAATCACCTGACGGCGATAAGGTTTCAGCAACTTAAAAAACTGCAGAACAAGCTGCCACGACGAACGCACGCGATCTTTTGCCGCACGTGCGTCGCCCGTGGAATGAACGCCGCCTTTGGGAAGTTTTTTCTGCTTGACCCTGTCACGGTATGCGTCAAATCGCTGACGGCTTCCGCTGACTTGTTGCAGGCTGTGTTTCTGATGGACGCTGGCTGGCGGCGTTTGCGGGTCTGAATTTGTTTGCATCATGGCTTATTGTAGGCCATGACGGTCTCGGGTCGATAGTTGCTCGTCCGATTTCGGTAACTCGGGCAACGTCTTCGATTGAGGAAATTCAGCCAGACTTTGGGCAGGCCACGCTATAGAACCAACTGCTCCGCTCTGAACACCGGACCTTCGACGCAGGTACGCCGATAATCCCATGATCCGTCAGGTTCGACAACTTTGGTAACGCAACTGAAGCATGCTCCGAAGCCGCAGGCCATCGGGGTCTCCAGCGATAACCAGCACGCAACCGACTGCTGCCTGCAGATTTCAGCGACGGCCTTCATCATCGGTTCCGGGCCGCAGCAGTAGACGTAGACGCCGTCACGGCTCGATGCGAGCTTGTGTTTCAACAGATCTGTGACAAACCCATGATGGCCGTGCGAGCCGTCGTCAGTAGCCACTTGCAGATCGAGGCCATCGATTGTGAATTGATCAATGCCTGCGAGGTAGTTCTCTGAGCGAACTCCGTAACATAATGAAACGGTTTCTGGTCGCTGCGCCAATTTTCTCGCCGGGTTGCCATAAGTCGCGAGTCCTAGTGCTTCCCGCGCAACGCCGAGGAACGGCGTTTGTCCGATGCCGCCTGCGACGCAAATCAAGTGACGACAATCGGGAACAGGAAATCCATTGCCGAGCGGTCCCCAGATGCTGACTTCATCGCCCTCTGACCACTGACTCATCAGAGTAGTCATCTTGCCGACTTTGACGAATCCAAATTCGACACCTGCCAAATCACCATCGGCATCACGATAGACATCGAACAACGCAAACGGGCGACCGAGCAATGGATCGCTTCCTGTCGCTGGCCGAATCATAAAAAACTGCCCCGGAGTAATTGCTGCCGCCAGTTCCGGAGCATGAACCTTGATGGCCCACGTACCCTGAGCCAGCTGACGAACAGCTTCGACTTTTGCCTTGTGCTGTTGAGCGCAGAGCATGATGCCGGGAAGAGTCGTTGCATTGTCGTTCATGTTATGACGTCAACAGAAGGTAGTTCCAGTCGTGAAGCACTTGCCATTCTTGCGGTCCTCTACATCGGAGCCCTTCAACCACCGCTTACCCAATCCTGAATCGTCTTCACGCGAGGATTCGGGTTCTCACGCAACGCTTCCAGGGCGTTCACGACCGCCGAGCAACCTGGCATCGTCGTGACGCAAGGGACACCGTAAGTCACAGATGCCGCGCGGATCTTGCCTTCATCCGTGCGAGCACCTTTGCCGCTGGGAGTGTTGAAGATCAGTTGAATCTCGCCGTTAGCCATCAGGTCCAGCAGATTCGGACGACCTTCCTGCACCTTTCGAACGACATCCACATCAATGCCCGCATCCTGAAAGACTCGCGCGGTTCCGCTCGTGCAGACCAGTTGATAGCCCATCGACTTCAATCGGCGAGCAGGTTCAATCATGCGTTCCTTATGATTGGCTGACATGCTGATAAAGACCTTGCCGGTCAGCGGAAGTTTTGAACCAGCCGCGAGCTGCGCCTTGGCAAACGCCAGTGCGAAGTCCGCATCGATGCCCATGACTTCTCCCGTTGAACGCATTTCAGGGCCGAGAACAATATCGACGCCCATGAAGCGATTGAACGGGAACACACTTTCCTTGACTGACGTGTACTTCGGCACAATTTCTTCCGTGAAGCCCTGGGACTTCAGCGAGGAACCTGCCATCACCTTCGCCGCGATTTTTGCCAGCGAATGGCCGATAGCTTTCGATACAAACGGCGATGTGCGGCTGGCGCGAGGATTTACCTCCAGCACATAAACAGTACCGTTGGGGCTGTCGCCATCAATCTTCACCGCGAACTGAATATTCATTAAGCCTCGCACTTCCAACGCACGAGCGAGAGCTCGCGTAGCGACGCGGATCTCATCGACGACGCTGGCCGGCAACGAATATGGTGGCAACGCACAGGCCGAGTCGCCGGAATGTACGCCCGCTTCTTCGATGTGTTCCATGATGCCGCCGATGACGGTCGTTTCGCCATCGGAAATAGCGTCGACGTCCACTTCGATCGCATCTTCCAGGAACTTATCAATCAGCACTGGTCGATCTGGCGACACATCGACGGCTTCCGCCATGTAACGCTCGAGGCTGTGCTGATCGTAGCAGATTTCCATCGCGCGACCGCCTAGGACGTAGCTTGGACGAACAAGCACGGGATAGCCAATTCGATTCGCCGCAGCCCTCGCACCGTCGAAATTCGTAGCGATGCCGTTGGGCGGCTGGTGCAGGCCGAGCCGTTCCAGAATTTTCTGGAATCGTTCACGGTCTTCGGCCGCGTCAATCATGTCCGGACTTGTGCCAATGATTGTGACGCCAGCTGCTTCGAGACCGCGTGCCAGATTCAACGGTGTCTGACCGCCAAATTGTACGATCACGCCATCCGGCTTCATGCGATCGCAGATGTTTAGCACATCTTCGGTCGTTAGCGGTTCGAAGAACAGATAATCAGAGGTGTCGTAGTCTGTCGAAACCGTTTCCGGATTCGAATTGACCATGATGCTTTCGATTCCAAGTTCTCTCAGTGCAAACGCCGCCTGGCAGCAGCAATAGTCGAATTCAATCCCCTGACCAATGCGGTTTGGCCCACCGCCTAGAATCATGATCCGTTTTTTACCGGGATCTCTTGCCGGAGTTTCGTCTTCTGATTCGTACGTGGAATAATAGTATGGCGTGTACGCTTCGAATTCCGCCGCACAGGTATCAACCTGTTTGAACGTCGCAACGATGTTCAGGCTCTTGCGATGTTCGCGGACTTCCATCTGCGAACAGTCCCACCAGAACGCCAACTGTGCGTCCGAGAAGCCATTTTCTTTGGCGCGGCGGATGAGTTCCGGAGTTGCATCGTCAAGGCGACTGATCTGACGGATTTCTTCTTCCAGCTTGACCAGTTGCTCGATACTGCGAAGGAACCAGGGGTCAATGTCGGTGGTCTCATGAATGTGCTCAACCGACATCCCGAATTTCAGCGCGTATCGAATATAGAAAATGCGGTTTTCATTCGGAATCGCGAGCTTGCTCTGGATTTCATCCCTGGTCGGCTGCTTGTCAGTTCCCCACAGATCCTTCTTGCCGCCGCCGAGACCAAAATGTCCGATTTCAAGGCCACGCAACGCCTTCTGCAGCGATTCGCGAAACGTGCGTCCGATCGCCATTGTTTCGCCGACAGATTTCATCTGAATGGTCAGCGTCGGATCGGCTTCCGGGAATTTTTCGAACGTCCAGCGTGGAATCTTCGTTACGACGTAGTCGATCGTCGGTTCAAAACACGCCAACGTTTCGCGAGTGATGTCGTTTGGAATTTCGTCCAGTCGGTATCCAACCGCCAGCTTGGCGGCGATCTTGGCAATCGGAAAGCCTGTAGCCTTGGATGCCAGAGCGGATGATCGGCTGACGCGCGGATTCATCTCAATCACGGTCATTCGACCTGTGTCCGGATGAAAGGCGAACTGCACATTCGATCCGCCAGTTTCGACACCGATGGCACGCATGATCTTAATCGTGGCATCGCGCATTTTCTGGTACTCTTTATCGGTCAGCGTCTGAGCCGGAGCGACGGTGATGGAATCTCCGGTATGTACGCCCATCGGGTCGAAGTTCTCGATCGCGCAGATGATGACAACGTTGTCGGCGTTGTCTCGCATCACTTCCATCTCGTACTCCTTCCAGCCGAGAATGGATTCTTCCAGCAAGATCTCATTGATCGGCGACAGCGCGAGCCCGCGACGAATCATGTCGTCAAATTCTTCAATGTTGTAAGCAATGCCGCCACCGGTGCCGCCCAGCGTGAAGCTGGCGCGAATGATGATCGGCAATCCGATGTCTTTGACGGCGTCGCGAGCTTCATCAATCGTGTGAACCGTGAAGCTGCGCGGCACATCCAGTCCGATGCTGAGCATAATCTGCTTGAACGTGTCGCGTTCTTCGGCTCGCTTGATAACTTCCTCTTTCGCCCCGATCATTTCGACGCCGTACTTTTCAAGCACGCCGTTTCGAACCAGGTCCATCGCGGTGTTCAGACCGGTTTGGCCACCAAGCGTCGGAAGCAATGCACATGGGCGTTCCTGCTTGATGATCTCTTCGACGTATTGCCATGTGATTGGTTCGATGTAGGTCCTGTCGGCGGTGCCAGGGTCGGTCATAATTGTCGCCGGGTTGGAATTTACCAGCACGACTTCGTAGCCCTCTTCGCGCAAAGCTTTGCAGGCCTGCGTTCCAGAGTAATCGAATTCACAAGCCTGACCGATTACAATCGGGCCGGAACCAATGATCAGGATTTTTTTGATGTCGTCACGGCGTGGCACTGTTAATTCGTCCTTCGTTAATTCCAATCGCACGGTCTGCGCGCACCACTTTCGCAGACGGGTTCGGAGATTTCCGAAAGACAGCAAAGATAGTGGCAACCGACCGGTGGCGTCAAAGCGCGCAAAATTTGGAGCAGGTTACCAGGATTTCCGCTTGGTTCAAGAAACGTGAATGCCAATGTGCGAAAGCTCCGGAGATCGGTACAACCAGCAGGCCAGACCCAGCGCAATTCCGCCATTTCGGGGTCGAAATCGCAACAGACGGCGGGTAATGTCCAGATTCGTCGTGTCCTTATACGGATTTCTGCTTCGACTTTCTGCTTCGACTGGATCGAAGCAGGTCCGAAACTGATCTATTGCCATAAATCATTGTAAAATAGACGGAATTCTCGGCGTTCCATTTTTTCACTCTCGCACAATTCAATTGAATTTTGATGACCATGTTGTCAGAACCATTCCAGATAATTCGCCGAAACCCGATTGGGGCACTCCGATCCAAATCAAATTCAGTCCTACTGGAGTACCGATGGTCGATCTGCGGCTAGCCGACTCTCAAGTTGAAACTTGCATTGTTGACACGGGTTATACGGGTACATTCGCTTTGAATTGGAAGATTTTTTATGCCTTACAGACTGTCGGTGCGTTAGTGGAACAACAGCCACGCACGTTTGTTTCTATTCATGGCATGAAGACTAATCGTCACGATCACGTATCCACCGTGGCAGTCGGAGATTTTCAGCACCACCATCTTTCGGTCGATGCGGTAGAGGGATCGAGCCGTAATTGGATTGGGCCTTCTACGGAGATATCGCGTAACATTTGATATCGATTCAGGCACTCTGTTTCTCGCAAAGGAGAAAAAGTTTGGTGAATCGGCACGCGGACGTTCCATTGGGTTCGGCGTGACACAAGTCGGCGTTCGATACGTCGTGCCATGCGTGCAGAGTCAGTCGTCCGCTGAGAAAGCTGGGATGCAACCTGGCGATGAATTGCTGCAGGTTGAAAACAAAGAGATTAAAGGAAAGCCCACAGCGGAAATTGGCTGGCTAATTTACTGTTATGCGATAGATAATGAGAAGTGAGTTGCAGTTACTATCCAAAGAGATGGCGTACAGCGCCAACTCACTTTCGAAGTCGAACTGAACGACGAAGACTCAAGCCGACCACTTCGTAAACACTAGAGCTTGAAACGCGAAACAACGGATCTTTGTGTGGCCATAGATGGCCGTTCATTCGTCGTCGATGTATTGAATGCTGTTCAGGCCGTTGATCTGCATCATCAGCGACATCGCCGGGATTTCATTGCGCGTCAGGCACTCCGCATCGACAGCTTCTAACGCCATATAGAGCCCAATCCGTCGAGGTTCCTGCTCACCGACAACCAATTCCACGTCGGCATGGATGACTCGTGAAACAGGAACCTTCATCTTTGCAAAGACATGCGCCGCGACTCGTTCACGCAGCATGGTTGGATCAAACTGCATGGCGTGGAGCCGAAATCGCCGGCTACCCTCGATTGGTTCGCCTTCAAGCAGTTCGAGGAACAAAGGACGTTTTGGACTT
>JAYVNW010000483.1:0-5591 GCA_043758225.1 Candidatus Kuenenia sp.
GTGATGGCTCTCAAATCCGGATTAGCCAGGCAAAGATTTCCCAAACTGTCAAAACCGACAGCCTGCGTTCCTTCGGGCACAGTGGCGAATGTTAAAAACTCTTTCGGGCAAGTGCCATCTCGCGAAATCGACACCAGATTTGTCTGACCGTTTGAGCGTTTGGAAAGTACAAACATCGAACCATCAGGTTGCAGCATCAGACGCGATGAGCCTGCTGGTGCGAATCCAGATGCAGTGACTTCTCCATTGGCTGAAATATGCACGATTTCCCCCGAAGTCAGCAACGCTTCCGCCTGACCGCCAGCGTTCAGCACCAGATCAGACACATGCTGATACAGACGTGTCAACTCTGTGATTTCGCCTGTGTTGGAAATCAAAACGACACGATTTGTCTCTTTTGACGTCACCAGAAACTGACCTGTCACATCCCGGACGAATGCGTTTGCGTCAAACTTTAGTTCGTGCAGCAGAACGCTCTGACCGACAGAATTGACCATCCGAATCTGCGACTCGCGAGAATCCGACGTCAGCGTGTAGAGACTGCCATCAGCATCCAGCTGGATTCGCCGAATGTCACTAAGGCTCTGTACGGGTAGGCTAACTTCACCATCTGCATCCAGCCGGAAAACACAATCGGCTGCATCGTCCGCGACGAAAATGTGGCCCGCCTTTGAAATCAGCAGATCAACCGGAGAAATGACCGTTACCGGAAGTCGCTCAATAACCGGCCGCGACTGTATAACGATTGGCGCATGATCGTGATTTCGGATTGCTCCCAGCGAGGGTGGGTCACCAGCATGCGAAGTCGTACCCGCAGTTACAATCGATCCTGCAAAACAGATCGAAGCCAATATTCGGACAGTACCAAGTATTTGATGCATTCCGCAGATTTCCCAAACCGTGGCCCGGCTGTGAGAGGTCGCGTGGACCCACGAGCAGCGTCCACACTCCAGCAGTATTGGAATCTGTAGACGCTGCGTCAATGAATAGATGAAAAAAACTGTCCTGTTTCTGCAACCCGCAGCCTTTGTTATTGAATAAATTCTCCAGCAATATGCGGAAATCCACTTCGCTTGCCCGCAATACTAAGCGAGTACAAGTCAAATGCGTACAATCCGGCCCGGAAGTAACAGTCACTGAAGGCATCATCAGCGCAAAGTCAAGAGGCCCAGGCAATGCAGATCGCCAAGAATTTCCTCAGACTGATGCGGCCTTAACACCGTGAAAAGTGGGTTGGTAACCGACGTGCGTCCAGGGACTCCGGCAACGAAATCCGCCCTGCAGCGCGGCGACGTGATTCAGGAGTTTGATGGAGTTCCCATCCGCAAACCTGACGATCGACAGGGACACGTTGAACCAGCGTCTCTTCAGGATTCTTATAAACTCGTCGTCTTGCGAAATGGAAAGTCACCTACGTTCGACGTTCGCGGCGAAGTGATGCCAGTCAGCTTGTTTGTTGGCAAGCCACAAGCCGTGGATGAGCTTGCTGATTCCGACGACAACCGTCCGGGACTGCAATTGTCCGAGCTCAATCCTGATGACTCTTTCAATTCCCAAATGCTTCAAATGCCTTTTGGCGAAAAACGCCAACCAACGTTTTCTCGGCACGAGGCTCTATTTTTCGCTTGGACTGCAAGGTTCCGGGCCGGATTTTTCCGATGTTCAATCCGGCCTGAAACTCGCCAATCTCCGTTCCAGATTCTGAGACGAAATCGGACCCGTTTTTCGGGCATCCTGGACAAATCTCAAACATTAAGAATTGCCTGGTTTCGCGCTGAGTCAGATACGATCCTGCAGTAGTATCACAGGCGATCCTGCATCTCATCCCACCCAGATCCTGCCCCACATGCTGAATACTGCCTCCGGAGGCATCCTTGTCAAACCAGGTCGAACAAGCCAATTCAAAACTTCAAGATACAAACACCAAGGCGCAGATTGCAGAAACGCAGGAGCGCGAATGGGGAACGCGTATCTTTCTTGGTTTCCTGTTTGTCATTGCTTGTGGCTACGCGACGATGCTGATGTATCACGTTTTGCGACCACCGGGAACCGTTGCAGAAGATGACGGCTTGATGGAGCAGTGCCGCCAGATTTGCCTTCGTTACGGCTTGGTTTCAACTGGCAATGTGCGAAAGGATGCAGAAGCGTATCTGCACGTTGCTCAGAAACAGCACTTGACAGAAAGGTTGGCTCAGATTCTTTCAGAGACGACGTTTACCCCGGCGAAGTCACAGGATCATCCGCTGCTCAACCAGACCGCGCCCGACTTTGCTCTACCTGATGATTCCGGCAAGGCACAGACACTTCGTGAACTCGCCAAACATCGCCCTCTGGTCGTGGTGTTTTATTTGGGCTATGGATGCAGCCACTGCGTGGCCCAGTTGATTGCCATCGACAAAGACCTTCACTACTTCCGCGAACTCGATGCGGACGTTGTCGCAATCAGTGCCGACGAGTCGACGCACACTGCAGAAAAGTACCTCGAGTATGGCCGGTTCCATTTTCCAGTTCTTGCAGATGTTGACAAAGCTGTGGGTCGGGCATGGGGCGTTTATCAGCCACAGTCAGATGGCGACGACGAATTCGCGAAGCACGGCACATTTATTGTCGATCGCAAAGGAAAAGTGATCTTTGCTGAAATCGGCATGGAACCATTTCTGGACAATGAGTCATTACTGCATATCATCGCCCGCAGTCAAGGCTTGGCTCCAGCTGCACCGCCTAATGATCTCGCTGCCGCGACACGATAACGCGTTGATTCTGCCAATAGGGCAACTTCAAACACCACTCGCTGAGTGGTGAGGGCAACAACACTGGAACAACACTCGCAGTTTGCGCCCCGCGGCTCAGATCTGCGACTAAAATTGACAATCGTCAAGGCGGCAAAAGTCTCGAAGTCCTTTGCCGCCCCGCAGAAAAGTTCAATCATACCCGCCCCCGGGGTGATTCAGAATCTTTATTACCCCAGCGTAAATTCTGGCAGCCGAACAATCTCGCCACCCTTCATCGCAGACTCATGTGCACAAATTCCTACGCAGGTCCAGTTTGCACTTGTGATTGCGTTTGGACGTGGATCGCGATCTTCAACCAAAGCGTTCACAAATTCATTGACCAGATGTGGATGTGAACCACCATGGCCGCCGCCTTGCAGGAATGAAAGGTGGTCTGCGTCGTGAATTTCTGCAGGTTGAGTGAATCGACGAATCGATTCAGGCAACAAGTGAGCGAAGTCCGGAATCGTGATCTTTTCCGGAATCTCTGGTTCCGGCTTCTTCGCTGTGTGAATCACGTGCGGCTCATGTTCCACAAGCGTCCACTCGAAGCTCTTCTTCGTGCCATAGACATCAAAGCTTTCGCGGTACTGTCGAGCGACATCGTACAAAAATCGCCAGATGTGGGCTGTCAGATCGGTATTTCGAATTTTGATGTGACAGGTTTCTACGGCGAACTTATTGCCAGATTTCTTTGCAATGTCATCGCGTACTGTTCCCGAACCGAAGCAGCTGACGTACTCCGCCAGGCCATCGACCAAGCCAAGGCACGGACTGACGACGTGAGTCGCGTAGTGCATCGGAATCATCTTTTCCCAATAGCTTGGCCAGCCGTCCATGTCTTGCGGATGCGAAGCGGCCAAATGCTGAATCTTTCCAAGCTCGCCTTTCTTGTACATTTCTTTGATGAACAAGAACTCACGGCTGTACACAACAGTTTCAGCCATCATGTATTTCAGGCCTGTCTGCTTGACCATCTCCACAATCTGGCGGCATTCGTCAATCGTCGTCGCCATTGGCACTGTACACATGACGTGCTTGCCGGCATCCAAAGCCTTTAGCGACATCCATGCATGGTCTGGAATCGGGCTGTTGATATGGACGAAGTCGATGTCTTTGTCAGCCAGAACTTCATCGTAGCTGGCGTAGCGTTTTTCGATTCCGAACTGATCGCCACATTTCTTGAGTTCCGCCGGATCACGCCGGCAGATCGCCGCAACATTGGCGTTCGGATGAGCCTGATAAATGGAAATAAACTCCGCGCCGAATCCCAGGCCGATCATCGCAACATTGAATTGCTTCGTCATTTCTCACCTTTGTTCCATTGATTGTAAAAATCAGTCTCTGAACGATGTTAAACCACCATTCGAGTGGTAACTTTCTCGTGAAACCGGCTGAAGTTCAACTGTTCCCGGCAAGTTTGCAGTTCCGGACACGTTACAGTCGTGAAATCCGGGACTTGAAACACCCCGGAAGGGTAGGTGAGCGGCAGGGCGGCAGCTATCGTGCCAAAGCTGGCCATCAAGAAGTCTTGAGCGACCATGCCAGCAAGTTCAGTATTTCCAGATATTGAACTCGGCGAAGCGTGCGGTCTTCCAGTTGTCCGGGCTTTCGAATGGCTTGCGTCGATAATTCAATCACAGCAAGTGGATCAAATGCATCGTTCGAGATCAGTTTTCTTTTCGCCAACGCAACTTCTTCGTCCGACGCGCCGGTCTCCTTCATCCAACCATCGAGATTCGAAACCAGCGTCGCAAACGCGGGATGCAAACCGACTCGCCGAAACCAATAGGCTGCGTTTCCTGCGTCCGGCTCACGGCGGTGCATGATTCCATGCCAGTAATCCGCCGTTCCTGAATTGCCACGGCCTTCCATGGTCTGTGAAATCTCATGACTCTCGTGCAGAAAATCCCAAAGCAGAAGTATGCCGGATGTCATGCATTGTCGCTCCACGCCGACAACTTTTGAGCCGGCAAGTGCCGCATCAATTGCCGTGGTCAAAGTTGCTCCGGAACGTCCGCATCCAGCCATATCTCCATCCGGACCGGCTTGAGGAAACCGCTCCATCGTTGGCGCATCCGGTACAAATCCGTATTCCAGTTCGGCACCATCGGCAACTCTACAGAACGTGTCCGAAGCTGCGGCCCGCTGAGCGACCGCTTTGGAAACGCAGATCAAGTCCGATGGAATCGCCCGCTGCAAAATGGAGCACAATGTTTTTGGAAACTCGGCCCGCAAACTCATCGGAATCGCTTCGTCAGCAAAAACAATGCGACGATCGCATTCCCGCACGACGGTCAATATCCGAATCATTCGCCGCACAGAATCGGCATCCGTAGAACTTGTGGCTGCGACGTACGAACACTCGGTCAACAGCGAGCCACTTGGCACATCGGAGATCACGGGCCAGCGATTTCGGTGCGGAACCACCGAACAGCCTTCAAATTGTACTTTGGCCAACACCTCGGGAACGACTAACAGGATTTTTGACATTAGTCCGCTTACTTTGAAACAGATTGGGCCAGGGAATGAGTCGTTTGAATCAGTGATTGGAGAAGTGCAAATGATTTCCCGTCCCGAATTGCAGATGCCGCAACATCCACACCGCACTTCAAATCTTCCACTTTTCCACTGACGAACAAAGCTGCAGCAGTGTTAGCGACAACCATATCCGATGCCGCTCCGGGAACGCCTTTCAGCACATCCAGAATGACCTCCGCGCTTTCCGCAGCTGATGAGACGCGCAGACTGGCGACGTCGCATTCCGGAAGTCCAAAATCAGCCGCTCTCCATTCCTTCCGGAGTACTGAATCGGCCGTC
>JAYVNW010000484.1:0-1584 GCA_043758225.1 Candidatus Kuenenia sp.
TACGTCCGGTGGGAGGCGACAAAGAGATCACATTTGACGCTCGAATATTGACAGCCACCAATCGCGATCTGGAAGCTGCCGTGGAAGCAGGTCGCTATCGCGAAGATTTTTATTTTCGGATCAACGTGATTCAGCTTGACCTGCCACCATTGCGTTCTCGCGGCAACGATGTGCTGTTGATTGCCCGAAGTTTGCTGCAAACGTTTGCTCGAGACATGGGCAAAAACGTCAGCGACTTTCAGCCATCGGTCGCCGAGCGATTTTTGAACTATGACTGGCCCGGCAACGTTCGTGAATTACGCAACGTCATCGAACGCGCGGTCGCGTTAACGGAATTTGAAAAGCTGATCGTCGATGATTTGCCCGACCGAATTCGTGACTATCGGCAATCAACATTTCGGATCGATACATCGAACCCAGCCGAACTGCAGACGCTGGAAGCCGTCGAACGCCAATATATTCAACGAGTCCTCGCCAGCGTTCAAGGCAACCGCACGGAAGCCTCGCGTATCCTTGGCGTCGATCGGAAGACGTTGTATCGCCGTTTAAAACAGGGGGAAGATTTTTGATTTTTGATTTGAATTCGGCAATCAAAAATCGAAAATCAAAAATCCTCCTTCCCCACCCGGATTTGGGACTCATGTGTGCGTAGAATTAAGAATACTTGACAGGACTAATGTTCAGTTGTCACCCTGAGACCGTCGATTCCTGCCTCTGACGTTCCCGCCTCTCAAACAAAGCTGATTGCTATGACCACGACTCGCTGTGTGGCTGCTTTCGCCACGACATTCGTCTTGTTGAACGTTGTCAGTGCTCAGGATGCGATTCAGTTTAATCGCGACATTCGTCCCATTTTCATGGAGACATGTCTCACGTGCCATGGTCCTGACAGTGCGGCTCGCAAAGCAGATCTGCGGATGGATAAGCGAGACGCCGCCATCGAAAGCGGCGCGATCAGTCCCGGGAAGCCGGACGAAAGTGAAATGATTCGCCGCATCATGAGCCACGATCCGGAGGAGATCATGCCTCCACCGGCAATCAAGAAACCATTGAGTGATGCTCAGAAAAAATTGCTGGTCGATTGGATTCAAAGCGGAGCGGATTATCAGCAGCACTGGTCGTACATCGCTCCGGTAAAAGCTGCAGTCCCTGCTGTGCCGGAATCCGTGAAAGCCACACACGCGAATTGGCCAAAGAATCCGATCGACAATTTCGTACTGCAGAAACTGGTCGAAAACGGCCTGACGCCGGCCGCTGAAGCCAATCGCCGTACGCTCGCGCGGCGCGTGAGTCTGGATATCACGGGAGTTCCTCCGATACCGGAAGTTGTCGATGCGTTTGTGAACGATCAGTCGATGAATGCTTACGAAAAGCTGGTGGACTCGCTGCTGGCCAGCCCGAACTGGGGTGAGCATCGTGGACGCTATTGGCTGGATTACGCTCGCTATGCCGACACGCACGGCATTCACTTCGACAACTATCGTGAGATCTGGGCGTATCGAGACTGGGTGATCAAAGCCTTCAATAAGAACATGCCGTTTGATGAATTCACGATTGAAAACTTGGCGGGCGACCTGTTGCCCA
>JAYVNW010000485.1:0-1909 GCA_043758225.1 Candidatus Kuenenia sp.
GCGATGTCATGGGCCAGGTGCGGAACATGCTGCCGCCGCCGCATCTGGCGAAATCGTAACTGCTTTGAAAGCCATTAAAGGTCATTGGACTGGCCCCGAGGAAGTCGCCATGTGCGGTGAATGTCACCGCATGCCCAACGATATATCCAGCGAAATGCTTAAAGAATATCCGAAGATTGTCACACGCTTTCAACCCATAGGATTGCTTCAGAGCCGCTGCTACCTCCAATCTGACGGAGCACTTCGGTGTACGACATGTCATGACTCGCACTCTAGTTTGGAGTCTCGTTCAATTGAGCGACAGACAGAGAGTTGCCGCTCTTGTCACAGCACCGAACGCCAGACTCTATGCGGCGTTGGCGAAACGAAGAGTTGCATTGACTGCCACATGCCTCCAATCGAACTGGTGCACGGCGTAAGTTTCCATGATCATTGGATTTGAGTTCGAACAGACAAGTAGAAGACCGAAAGCGACCACAAAAGTTATGGGGTGTCGCATCCTACCTTTTTTTCGATTTGTAGAGCGGTTCGCACGGGAAATCGTCCATAATCGCTGCCAGTCGCGGATCGCGCTCGCTCCAAGGCGATTGCTTATAGTTCATCGCCTGAGCCTTCGCGTCCAGTTGCCAGCCAGCTTCGATCGGGTTGTTCCGATGTTGCCATGTCATGTCTCGCGAATCAATGTGCGGGCCGATGGGACAGTCAATGACGTGGTTGCTCAGCACGGGATTGTATCGTCCGCCGTCAATCATGATCGCTCGGCCCGCACGATAATACACATTCCCATCCACGGTATCGCCGCAGTCGCAGTCATCGAGATAGACGCCCATCGCGTTCACATGGCTGGCATCGCCGCCCCTATTCTGATTTACCCAATGCATCCAAGATCGTTTGCAGGTTTTGTTTCAAACGACGTGGAAGAGAAACGGATTCGGAACTCGCTGATTCGCAAAGATCAATTCGGATCGAAGTAAACCCCGAGTCGCGAACAAACGTTTCCGCTTCGACCGAATGTCGTGAATCCAGCAGGAACAATCGCCGGTTGGTTCCCGCGCTGGCGGTCTCTGTTTCTACCTTGAGCAGGTCCTGCAATTCCATGCGATCGGCATTTGTCAACGAGGCTGAAGCGGTCCAATGCAAATAGCGCAGTTCCCAACCCAATTGTTGAGTCAGATACTGATAATTCGGCGCGTCAGAAAACACAACGAGCGCATTGTCTTTTGCTGCGGCCTTGATCGACAGTATCATCGCGTTGATCGAGTTCAATTCAGCGCCCAGTTTTGCTTCGGCCGTTTCTATGTCCTGCTTATGATCGGGCAACAATCGGATGCAGTTGAGACCGACCTGGTGTAGTTGAGCCGCACACAATTCCGGGGCAAGCCATGTGGCCCAGACAGTTCCGGGATGGCTATGCGAACCTCCGGGACCATGTTGATGCGTCACAGCATCCGGAATCCGAATCAGCTGATCATAGTAGCCAGCCGCCGTATCCCGAACGCGTGAACGTGGAAGCGACACGCGATCTTTCCACGGCTCGTAACCGGCACCGCTTATCAAAACCAACCCCGCCTTTTGCATAGTCCTTGCGTCTTCCGCTGTTGGTGACCAGTCAGGCGATGAAATGCCATCCGGAATTACCAGCAATGTGGAAGCGTGCTCGCCGATGAGCGTTTGAGTCATCTCCAACAATGGCTGGCTCGTAACGACGATCTGCGTCCTGCTTTCGTCTCTTGACGGCAACGTATGCGGTGCCTTCGTTTCGCTGCATCCGCTGATCAGACCAAAGATTCCGAGAGCGGAAGTCAGCAGTAACCGTCGCATCGTGCAACTGCCTTTCACAAGATATCTGAAATACGTATCGATAGAGATGCCATTTTCGCGGCAAATTCTTGTGCATCGAGTGCGATCA
>JAYVNW010000486.1:0-1927 GCA_043758225.1 Candidatus Kuenenia sp.
CATCGGCAGTCATGACCTCGGAAGGTGCTTCAATCTGTCGCTCCAGTGCCTCAGGCCGACGCGAAAGGCAACGAACCCTTCGCCCTTGGCCTTGAAGCACGGAAAGCAGTCTACCGCCAACATAGCCCGTCGCGCCGGTCAGCAGTATCAACCCACAATCAACGGATTCCATCGAAGTCCCCGAGTGCTTTTTACTTCGCAAGCCTGTAGAAAATCTCTGCCGGAGTTACCACATTTCACCGATCAATCTGCTGTTGTTCAACTCGTTTTCCCTGTCGCATCTGTTGCGAAGTATTTCCGTGCTCACATGACATACTCAAACCGGAAAGTTGCGAACCCTGCTGAAACCAACCAAATTCCGGATGTTTGTGAATAAACCGACGCATCACGTAGTGCTGCTAATCAGGCCCGTCATCGAGTGTTTCATCCAGATCGCCAAACAGTTTCAGTCTGGCACGGACCTGGAATTGCCGGTGCCAACCATCGCTCACTTTTTCCAAGTCAACAAAACGTCCAGTCCGTTCTTTTTGCAGACCGCAAGTCTGCGCCAGAGTTAACTCGATCTCGGCGATTGTGGTCCTAACGGGATTCGCAGCAGAGCCAGAACTTCGAGGGGCCGTTGTGCGATGCTGAATCACTGGATTTTGTGATCTGGTAGAAACTTTGGAAGAATTGTATGACCTACACCACGATGCCGATCAACTCAACAACGTTGCTGAGCAGAAAGAGTATGCAGAGACTCGCACAGCGTTGAGTGATCGAATCGATCAGTGGATGAAAGAGACACAGGATCCACGAGTTGACCCGAACTACAATGCCTGGGACACGTATCGGTACTTTGGCGATCGACACAGCGAAAAACTTGCACGAAATAAACGTGCCACTTTATTCACATCGCCGACAACTGAAATGCAGAATTGCTAGTTTTCATCCACCTCGTATTGAGCAGGCGCTGTGCCGGAACGCTGAATGACTTTCGCTTGCTTCAACTTCGGATCAACTTCGGTGATGCTTTCCAGCTTTAGCGTGAACTGCCAGTTGTCGCCGTAGTCGAAGACGAACGTCATGTTCGCTCCTTCCGCCAGCGGCAGATCTTGTATCGCCACTTCGTCAGCCCATTGAGAAGCATCATTGATCTGAGGGCAGACGATTTCGATCTTATGACCGCGTTGGTCACGATACTCAAAGTGGTAAAGATGATCGTTGTCGAAATCGAATGCATCCAGAATGGCCGCCGCCAGCGATTCGAGAGACAACTCGCCGGGTATTTCAATTCGTCGCCACGGGTTTCCGACTGACACTCGCCATGTGTATTTCCCGACACGGATTTCAAGTTCAGGCAACTCCAGATTCTGATGCCACTCTGGAAAATATGGCGTGAAGGCCGGCTGTAGAACACCCAGCTTCAGTGACTTACACTCAGCGGCCGTCATGAAACTAAAGACGACGCTTTTCGACAAAACGTCAATCATCGCCTGTCCGAAAGGCAGCATTTCGACGCGCGAAAGCTGGTGCGTGTGTCCGTTAGCAGGAGGTTCATATTCGGTACTCACCCAGCCAAAAGAATCCATCAGCGCGATCGTGAGAGAGTCCATCATACCATAGACGACTCCGTATCGTCGGTTTGAATCCTCAGCCCGCAGAACGGGTTTCCGTTCAAGTTGTCTGCAGACCCCCGTGAGCGAATTCCTGCAGCTGTCCGACCACCGGTCCCCTTCTCCGATTGTCTCTGTGCTGGCTCGACACAACCAGTTTTCCAAAAGCGTGAAGTATTGTTCGGTGGGATTCAGTTGTCGCCACCTCATCAGCATCGTTGGATCGAGTGCCAGCTTACCCGATGGAGCGGCACCAATTCCGACTCCTATCCCCGTCGTTCTGAGCAGCAGAAATAGAGCGTTGAGCAGCGGAAAGGATCTCTGCTGAGGTC
>JAYVNW010000487.1:0-1935 GCA_043758225.1 Candidatus Kuenenia sp.
ATAAACCGCGACACCAAGAATTGCGAACATCAGAGTCGCCAATAGAATTTTGATCATGGTATACATAACAGGTCTCACTTTGCCGTTCACGGGATCCGACCCGTTGTGGTTGCCCTCCAAATTCCATCGGAAGTATTTAGCGTTCAAAGGAACTTAGAGGATCCGCAATTAAGTTCTGCCAGATCTGTCGATCACGGCACAGGCTTACGATCGTGACAGTTCCTTGATTTACCAGGGTTTCAGTTTCCAGCCAAGCACAAAGCCGATGCCCAGACAAACAAGAGCGGCGGTTTCTGGCTGCCGCTGAATATATTGTTTCGCGTAACATTGAAGATCATTCAAGACGTGCAACTGAGTCTCGCAGCATGGCTGAGTCCCGCGATTGACCGAACCATCTGTATTGCGGTCAACTCGAATTTGTGTTGTGGTATCTACCATCGTGATACTCCTTGAATTCATTAAACTTCGGTTGCTGTCAGCAACAAGCCGCAGCGACTATTCATTCTGGTGCAGAACTTCCCGCACCCATTTTAGGTTTTGAGCCAGCTCTTCCTGCGAACGTGTGAAGCTGACTGCTGCGTCGCCGACGCGACTAATGACGATCCACATTACGCCCGTTCCGCCAAGTGTCATTGCTGCGCCCAGAGTCAGTCGGCAAACGTCAGCGCTCCAGCCAGTGACTTGTTCCAGTACTCCTGCGATACCGAACAGCAAGACCGGCAATGCAGCGGGCGTCGCTATTGCGGCAAGTACTGAAACGTTCAGCCCGGTTCTTGCACTCGACCAGAATTGTTTGACATCCAGCGCCAACAACTGCAGTTGCAAATCTCCCATGCCGGCCAAGTCTCTCACAAGCGAAACGATGTTCGTTGTGAGTGGCCTTTCTTCTGGCGTCTCTACTTTCGCGTCTTCAGAAGCCATCCCAGACCGGCTCCCAAACAGACATTTCCGTCAGCCGTGTGATGCAGTGCAACCGCTAATGTCGTGCCAAAGATTCAAGTTGCATGAATCTCCAGAATTACATCGTTCCGAATCAGATGCGGCAGAACGCTGAATCCTCAATGGTCGCACGGACGCCGGGCTGAACGCCGGGCGATCAGATTCGACGACCGCCGATTAGGCAATCAACACGCGCGCTACGTGCAGGCAGAACTTAATGCGAGATTCCCAGTCTTTTGCATGCTCGCCGGTGACCAGCAATCGCCGAATGCCGATGAGTTCTTCGTCATCGACCTTTGCGAAGACGAAAAACCTCGACGGCACGACAATTGCGTTCGTGATAGTGGTGGCACTCAAGCTCTGCGGGATGTTCTCGCAGTGATGACGAATGCCAATCAAATCGCGGACTCGGTCTGCAAGGACAATGACCCATGTTAGGCACAATTTTGTTAGTCGTTTTGATCCTGATGCTCTTGGGAGCGTTGCCAGCGTGGCCACACAGTCGTCAGTGGGGTTATGGACCGACCGGCGGGCTCAGCCTGATCGTTTTGATCCTGCTGGTGCTTGTATTGATGGGACGTATCTGACTGGCTGATCCTCCTTAACCAGCGTTAACCAGAGTGAACTGAAGATGGATGAGTTTATGGAATGTACAATGGTGTCATAACAATCAATATTTGTGAAGCCGACGATGTCGAGCGTGAAAAAGCTCGCGTTTCATTCCACGAAACCCCCCTGTCAAGGTGGGTGGCTCAATTTGTTCTCGCTCAATTTGTTCTCGATCAACTGCACGAGGCTGCTGGTTTTGAGCCCACTGATGGGAATTCTCAGACCGCTCCAGAGCATGCGTTACAGCAGTTCGAAGAGATCAATCTGGTCCAGCATGCACTTCGGCAAATTCCGGAAGAGTTCAGACAACCGCTGGTGTTGAAAGAAATCGATGGAATGTCGTACGAAGAGATTGCAAAGATTCTGGATATACCTCTCGGCACTGTG
>JAYVNW010000488.1:0-5520 GCA_043758225.1 Candidatus Kuenenia sp.
GACAGTGCCATTCAGTGAGTTTTTTCGAAGCCGTCATCGTACTACTCCCTACATCGCATCAGACTGGTCACCGATCTCAATCAGCGCGCAATGCGAATCCAGTGTTGCGGAAATGCTACGTCACGAATTGCCTGAGAGTGCCAATCGATCGCGAAAATACTGCGATCGCATCAAATTCGCGTTGTGGGTAAACGTGTGATATTGGAGCGTTGTAATTGTTGCATTCGGAACGATTCTCACAGAGCAGCCTCCGTCAATTCACGGAGAGGCGATTCTGTTTCCTGCAGGCAACTTTTTCTGCACAGCAACCTAAGGTTTCCACTGCCCGGACTTGTCAGAGCAGATCCGGATTTGCAATTACGATCGTCGATCGTAGAGAACGCAGGATGGAAATCTCCACAGAATCCAATGTAGTCAAATCGAGATCTCCACACCGATCAAAGTTTCGAGACCCTGATCATGCATCGCAAACAACTGACTTGCCATGTTCTCTTCACATTCGCTGCCATCGCTATGCCTGAAAACGCAGCGGTTGGCGAAGCGCCTTGTCCATGCAAGAACAAGCCATCTGCCCCAATGTTGCCTGCGTTCAACATGGCAGAGCCGCAGCCTGATTCTTTAATCACTACTCGGTTGCCGGATTCCTGGCCCCGTCAGTGGGCGGGGCGGACGTCTGATAGTCAAATCTCGACAGGGCAGCGGAAGACCACAAGTGGTTCGGTGACCTCAGACCCATCGGCGGTGGGCTCAAACGTAAATACAAAATCATTCAACTGGCCGTTTCAAGACAGCTCGTCACGAACTGGTTCTGTCGCAACATCGACAGCACTCTCAGCGCCCGCCACAAGCCCCACGATGGACTCAGATCCGAAGACAAGTTCTGCGTTCGGAGCGAATGCAAAATCGAGCGGCAGCGGAACATCCGGTAATTCCAGTAGCCCCGCGTACGGCGGAGGAGGCGGTTTTGGTGGCGGCGGAGGAAGTGCCGGCGGTGGTTCATTTGGCGGTGGAAGTTCGGGCGGAGGCTCTGGAGGTTTTCCTGAAGGTACCACGTCAGCTCCTCGTGCATCGACGAGTGGCGGTTTTAGCGGAGGAAGTAGAAGTTCAAGTGGCTATTCAAGCACTTCGCAAACAGCCAAAGCCGGAAGTTCAACACGCAGCACCACAACGCCAGGTTCGACTCCAACTCCAACTCCTGCTCCGCATCAAACGCCAACAACACACCCAACGCCAGACGATGGTGGTGGATTTGCGGAGGTCCCGCCACCAATCTGTCACGTACGACCGGTACTACCAGAAATTCCGCCGAAAGGCGGAGATCCAACGACTCTTCCAGACTTTACACCTGACAACGGAGTCTGTGAGGCACCTGTCGTGCCGGAACCAGGCAGCATCGTGCTACTTGCAATTGGCGCTGGCGTGAGTGGAGGAACCTGGATTCGTCGACGGAAAAAACTGAAAATCGCCATTGCCTAGCATACATCGCGATTGGCGCGGGCGTAACCCTCGACTGAAATGCGTTCCTCACGCTTCGCCGTAAGGTTTGTGCCAGTGCATGCAATCACAAGGTGAAACACAATCAAGGGACCGACGTCCCCCCGCTCGCCAGGAATCGGCGAGCCGCGAGACGTCAGTGTCCGTTTTTTACGATTCTGTTATTCAGAAATCTTCACAGCAATTCAAGATTTCAACTGTTCGCAGTGCAGGACAGGCCGGATCGAGGCCAGTGATTGTCGCAAATCAGCGGCGGCCCCACACTGCAACTCAACGATTTCCGATATTCAATTCGCGATATTCTCCATGTGACTGATCAGCGAGACGTTTAAGCCAACTAGGGCTCAACGACGACAATGTTCCATCGCCAAGTTTGATCACATGAATCGTAATGCTGCGTGACAGCTGACGCACTTGAGCCATCTCGGCAGGAGAAAGTTCGGACTCATCGCCATCCGTCAGAAAGTAGATCACATCCGGCTCAAGACTGATCGCTTCGAGAATCGCAGGCATTGGAACTGTGCCTCGATCAGCAGTCACGCGATCGATTTGGTGACTGGCAAGTTCTTTATTCACATCCGTTGCAAAGTAGATCGGCTGATCATCGTTACGCCGAAGTTTCAGTCGATCGCGATATTCATTGAAGAAAATGACGGCGAACTTCTGGTTCGGCTGTAGCAGTCGCAGACTGGCTTTGAGCTGGCCCTGAGCAGCTTTCAAACGGCCTCCAGTCATACTGCTGCTTGAATCAATGACGTAGACGAACATCTTGCCAACGCCGGAGATCTCCATAAAAGTCGTCTCGCTTGGTCCACCGACTCCACCAATTCTTGCAGCACCACCAGCCTCGGAAGGTTTTATGAGCGAACCTGGGGCCGAGCTGGACTGCGTTCTGCCACCACCGATCGCTTGACCTGGACCGATCAATGCAGGCAGTGAAGAATCAGACGCACCATCAGCATCAGCATTGGCATCGAAGGGATTTTTGTTCAGCAGTGACTCAAAATCCGGAGCCTCCGTCGGAACTCGATTTTGCTGACGATCGGGCATCAGATTCTCTGTGGGCGAGTCCTGCTGCGGTTGCTCCGAAACTGGTTGTGTGACATCGGCATCGCCAGCTCCCGGTGCAAGCCCGGCGGCTGCTTCACCGCCGTCCACACCATTCACGACGAACAGACCGACGTCTCGGAAAACTTCTCCGCCGGCCTGCCCCGAGCTGCCTTGCTGGCAACCACGCAGCGTCGTCCCAACAATCAAAAAGACGGCCGCATGCAGTGTCAGTGAAACTGCCCATCCCGCTAAGAATGATCGACGGGGGATTTCCTTTTCCGGTGGTAGTGAGGCCATAGTGTGAACTTCCGGTGTGCGAGCTGCCGTAGGAGAGGCTTCCAGCCAGTCAGTTCACGCGTGACAGGCTGGAAGCCTGCCCTACGAGCGGAATCAAACCGGCGCAACACTCGACGCTTACGGAGCCGGCGTTCCTGTCGCCTCCTGAACAGTCTGCTGAATCACCTGAATCGTTTGCTCGGTAATGTCGGTTTCCTTTATGCCTTCCGGAGCCTTAAACACGAACATGTCATCCGGCAGTGTTTCATTTACAACCATGTTTCGCAGATCCAGCGTCACCATCGGCCGATCAAACTTCTGAGCAGGATCCGGCGCACGCTTGCGATACTCAATTCGTCGAGGCAGCGAAGTTTTGGCATCAATGTAGAAAACGACGTACTCCGGAATGTGTGGACGTGGATCCACGACGGCATCGTCAGGCAGTTGAAACAAATCCTTCCGAGTCTTCGCATTCCACCGACCCCGCACAACATAGAATTCCGCATCGCCGACTTTCTTCGTTTGTACAGGAGCGAATTCCATCAGCGACTCGATGCGTGAAATCAAACCTCGCAAGCCGCCAACGCCCAAATCCATTGCCACATGATCCGTATCATATCCGGCGACTTTCGAAGCGGCCTCCATAATGTCACGCAGATTGCGGCGAGTCAGGCTCACATTCGCGCCGTTCTTCCAGTGCGTGAACAGAACTGTTCCGTCACTGACTTGCGTCAGCTCGCCGCGCGAAGTCTCAGCGGCCGCGACCACAGGCTCCGCGTCAAGTGCCAGTTGTTTAAAGTCGTTCTGAACCGATGGCTGACTTGGGAAGATGCGGAATTCGACATGAACCCGGTTGCCCGATGCTTCCGCGTATGCTCCGGCGGCGCTAAAGCTCATACCGGACATCATGACTGTCTCATGCAGATCACATTTGAGCGAATCCAGTTCCTGCAACTTTCTGCGAACCTGATCGAGCAGCGCTTTGGAATCGGGAAGACCAGCCGTTGTTGCCGAAGCTGAGGGTGTTGCGGGATCTGAAGTCGCTGCTTCATCCGGCGATGTTTTGGACGTATCGGCAGCTGTTGTCGCTGTTTTTTCGTCGGCAGCGGCAGATTCCGACGCTGTTTGCTTTTCATCGGCCGAAATTGCCGTTTTTTGCCAGCCGACGATGGCCAGCAACGCGGCAGCAGCAACGATCAGTGTGAATCCAGGAGGCGTAGTGAAAGATTGCGGTTTGTAATTCATGTTCTGATTTTACTGAATTTGCCAAAGATTCGAGCCGTGACGACCCGAATAAAGAGAAGAAGGACCGACGGATTGTTTGGGCGTCCCGGTCGTTGTGAACTCGAATGGTGCAAAGCTGATGGCAGCTTCGTCAATCGAAACAGCGGTTCTGCTCAAAATATCCGAAGCACGCCGATCGGTTCGAGCGTGCAAAAGCAGTGTACCTTCGTCCCTGTACGGGGTCGATGGCAGAGTGCGGACAGTCGGGCACAGTGAGTTTTCCAGTTAAAGTACGGTCATCTGCGGGTTGCTGTTGGAACTAACATTCAGCATCTCAAGGAAGGGGTAGCGATGAGATATTACTTTCTGGCCCTTGGCGCCCTGGTAGTGGTGTGTATGGGCTGCGCGGGCTACGGTGGTCATGGTGGCCTCGGCGGTGCCGGCGGTGCAGGCGGCGTTGGGCTGCTGCATAACAATGAATACGTCGCACCTCCTGCTGCGATGATGCAGCATCCGGGTCCGATGGTTGATGGACCCGGACCTGGTGTTCTGGGAATGCCAGCTCAGCCAGGTGGCTACGGTGACCCAGGTATGGCTGGACCGCAAATGGCGACTCAGATCAAATTCATCGGCCAGGACGGTATGTCTGTCGGCTGGATGTCTGGATCAACACTGGCTCGCAACCAGCGTTTCATGCCAGGACACGCGGACTTTCCTCAGTCTGCGATCTATCAGCTGGTCTTTTCGAATATCCCAGGCGACGGTTGGGAAGGCAAAAGCCTCTATCCATCACTGGAAGTTCGATCAGCACATCCAAACACATTCGCTTATCTTCAGCACAACACTGTGCCAGTTGAGCTGACTGATGAAGATCTTGAACACATACGCAGCAACAACATGGTCACGAAGGTCATCTACCTGCCAGATCCACAGTTCCAGGCTCGTGCAATTGCCGGAGTTGAAACACTTGTTTCAACCACTCTGGACGTCGGTGTCGATCCGATCGAGCAGGCGGAGAAAATGGGAACGATCATGGTTGTCCTGCGAGTGGGCAACAAAGAGATCAACCTGGACGGTGGCACCGTTGCCGCAGCCGATGGATCAATTCAAGCTGTCGGATACAATGTTGCTGACGGAGATGCCGGTGAATATCTGCCACCTTCGCCACTGACGATGATTCCGACTGAGATGCCTGGTGTGCCAGGTGCCATGATTGCCGCTGGCGGTGGTTATCCGGGACAGCCAGTACCAGTGTCCGGAATGGGCCCAACGCCGGTCTATGGAATGCCAATGACAGCGACACCAATCGGTCTGCCAGGCCCTCCTCATCTGCCACTTGGCGGACCAGCGGGTTTGAAGTCTCACACAATTCGTAACCTGAGCAACAATCGTATGCCAGAACCGGTGGATCACATGCTGATTGACGTGAAACACAATCCAGGCTACAGCGTTCCAGAACCAGTTCGCCACATCCAG